>CAILQO010000359.1 GCA_903836285.1 uncultured Chloroflexota bacterium | reverse complement strand
CGACGATCGATCGCCTCCACGACCAAGCTCATGACGGGTCTTCTTGCTGCCGAGAGCGGGCGGCTCGACGAGATGGTCGTCGTGAGCCGGAACGCGGCGTCGGTCGGTGAGACGTCAATGCAGGCTGTCGCCGGTGAGCGCCTGACGCTGCGCGAACTGACCTACGGTCTGATGCTGCCATCAGGCAACGACGCCGCAGTCGCAATCGCCGAGGCACTCGACAACAGCGTTGCTGGGTTCGCCGACCGCATGAACCGTCGCGCTCACGAACTCGGGATGTGGGACACGCAGTTTTCCAACCCGCATGGTCTTGACCATGATCGCTTCTATCGGCCGGACCACTTCAGTTCGGCGCGCGACATGGCAGTCCTTGGTTCGGCAGTCGGCGACAACACTGAGATCACCCGGATCGCCGGGACCACAATCTTTGAAGTGCCATCGCGCGATGGACGTCCAACGAGGACATTGCGAAACACGCTCGCTGGCCTGTGGTGGTATCCCGGTTTGGTCGCAGGCAAAACCGGATGGACGGAACGCGCCGGACAATGCCGCGTTGTTATCGCGAGCAGGGGTGGCATCCGCTTGTCTGTCGCACTGCTTGGTTCGCCGGATGACGTGCGCGAACTGCGGGACTTGTTGGACTACGGGTTTGCCACGATGGAGGCGCGACGCCCAATCGTCGGACGGCCAATGGTGCCCCGTTCGCCAGACGACGTCGGTTCGGCTCCGACCGACCTAAGCGATGCTTGGGAGCGCTTCTGGGCGACGTTTGTGACCCGTGAGGGCATGGTCCGCACGGCGTCCGGGCGCAATGACGGGTCGTCTGCCCTCCAAGGCGACGCCATGCTGCACGCCGTGTGGATGCAGGATCGCGAGGCGTTTGACCGCTTGTGGCACTGGACCCGAACGCGCTTGGAGCGAACGCTCCCGGCAGGTCCAACGCGTCCGAGGGACGCGCTGTACGCGCGACACTGGGCCGGCGGCGCTGTGACGGATTGGTCGAATGACGCAGGCGCTGACCAGAGGATTGCTGGTGCCCTAATGCTTGCGTCACGAACGTGGCGCGAACCCGCGTACGCCGCAGCCGCGACCGACACGCTTGCGGCCGTGCTTGAGAAGTCTGCAATTTCGTCGAACCGGCTTGGGGTGGCATTTGAGCCCACACTGACGCCTACCGGTCAGTCCGCGGTCGTGACCACGGGTCGAACGCTCGTGCCGACGCTCATGCGTGCGTTTGCCGAGGGCGCTCGTCAAGGTGTCTGGCACTGGCTCATCGACGGGACTTACTCCACGCTGATGCGCGCGGCCGCGCAGGAGTCGCCGTTGCGCCGTCCGGACGTGCCTGCAGGGCTATGGCCATCGGCGTTCGGGGTCTCGAGACAGGGCCTCGGGCTGTCGAGCGTTGGAGACGGCGCGTTCGGGCGCGACGGGGCGATGCTCGTCGCGCAAGTCGCCATCGAGGCACGGTGGCGCAGCGAAGCTGGCGCAGCCCTTCCCGGTGACAGGGATGACCGGGCCGCCCAGATCACCGCCAGGGCCGTAAATGCGATTGCGGGCACAACCGCACTTGCCAACCTCGATCCCGCGGCTCGCTCACTGCTCGCTTGTGTTGCGTCTGGCGTTGCAACAGACCGGGCCTCTACCGTAAAGACGGCAACCGCACTCGCCTCGAATAACGCCCAAGTGGCTCTTGACGGACTGCTCGGTCGCTGGTGCGAGGCTGGCGGACCTCCCGACCTCTGGCGCGTGTACGCCGAACCACCACCCCTTCCGACGACCCGGAACGATGCGGTAGTGCCTCCAGTTGGCAAGGTGCCGTGGTTCCATGACGACGAGACCGGTCATGTCGTTGCCGACGGGTTTGCGAAGTTCGTGGTCGCAAATGGAGGACTTGGATTGACTGGCGCACCACTGACGGACACCATCTCTGAAGGTGGGCGCCGGGTCCAGTACTTTGGCAACGTAATTCTTACAGAGGACCTTGGGACCTCGGGTCCACTGGTAGCCACGGGCGCCGCCGGACGACTGCGAGCCGAGGCTGACAACGTACTCGCGCGACCTGAAGCAATCGAGGTCTCCCCAACTGACGTTCCTTCCGGTCGGCGACTGGTCGGAAGCTCGGGGCACACCGTAGGTGGTGCATTCGCCAAGGCCATCGAGATTGTTGGCGGCCTCAGTACGCTTCTCGGCGACCCAATTACCGAGGAGCTGTCACTCGAGGGAAAGGTTGTTCAATACTTCGCGGGAGGTCGCCTTGAGTACGTCCCCGGACGCCCAGGCTTGGGCGGCGAACCGGTGCGCCTCACCCAAGCAGGTGCGCTAGTGGCGCGCGACCGCGGTTGGTTACAAGATATCCCCTGACGCAGCCAGTGCTATCCCGTTCGGCCTTGGGTCGCTCCGCGTACGAGAACGTCAATCGCATACAGCGATGTGCATGCCGTCATGAAGACGCGCGCCGCCGTTCCGTCGCCTGTGCCGAAGCAAAGATTTGCAACTGTTTCCGGTGCAATGACTGATGGGTCTCGCTTGGACGGCGCGTCGGGCGTGATGATCCTGCCGATCAGCTCCCCGCCGACATCGAACACATGGACCCCGTCCCCTGCCGATGACCAAAGGCGTCCATCTTCATCGCAACGAAT
>CAILQO010000358.1 GCA_903836285.1 uncultured Chloroflexota bacterium | reverse complement strand
GGTAACCCCTCTGCGTGCGCCACTCGGCACAACTCGGCGGAAACGAGCGTGGTTTGGGGTCCGATGAAGTGCGCGCCCATCTCCTTGGCCATCTGGATCACTGCCGGGATGTCCCGAGCGAACTCCTGTCGCTCCCAATAGAGGAAGCCGACCGCGACTTCTGGAATAGCCTGGCGGACGGCGCGAACCACATCCGGAATGAAACTGATGACGCCGACCTCGACGCCCGGGTTCGACGCGATCGCTTCGCGCGTGGCAATCGCGAGGGCGTCCGGGTCGCCGTCCTTCAATTCGATGACGATCCGCGCCTTGCCGACCGCCGCGTGCAGCAGGTCGCCCAGGCGCGGAAGCCGTTCTCCGGCGTGGACTGCCCCCTTCCATGTCCCGGCGTCGAGCAGTGCCAGCTCATGCCAGTCGTGATCAGCGACCTTGCCCCTGCCGTTGGTGGTGCGGTCAAGGGTCGTGTCATGGATCACCACCGGCACACCGTCGCGCGCGAGGACCACGTCACACTCGACGGCGCGCGCGCCCTGCGACACGGCGAGTTCGAATGCGGCGAGGGTGTTCTCCGGAGCGACGCCGCTCGAGCCACGGTGAGCGATCACGAGGGGCGCGCGCCCGGCGGGGCGGTGCAACCAGTCGACGGTCATTCAGGGCCCTTCCTGTTCATTGCGTGATTGCGTGAGCGGCGCAGGCGAACGGGGCAAAGGGTGCCGGAGGCCGGAGTACGCCCCCTCGCCAACCACGAACCCTCAGCGCCGCAGGGCGACGAAGGAGCCTACGACACGGCGCCCAAACACGGAAGGCGCGAGAGTCACGAGCGCACACGGTGGAAAGAAGAAAACGGGAGGGGGGCGCGGAGCGGCACCAAGCGATCATCGCACCGGACTGCGCGGCGTCCGAACCGTACGGCGCCGCTCGCGCGGGATCGGTAGCCCGGCAGGCGCGCCAATGGGCCAGGGGCGTGCCGCGCGTCCATCCGGTGCGTTTGTTTCCGTGAACCTCCGGTTGCCGCCTGCAGCCGTCCATCATCATGCGTGCTGCCATCATCTCCGACATCCACGGCAACGCCCACGCCCTCGAACAGGTCATTGCCGACGCGATGTCGTTCGGTTCGATCAACGAGATCTGGTGTGTCGGCGACATCGTGGGGTACGGGCCAGACCCGACCGCCTGCGTGTCCGAACTGATCGACTCGGCGTACCTCGGCACTCGGGTCATCGCCATCGCCGGCAACCACGACCGTGCCGCGACGGGCGGTCTCTCGACCTCGAACTTCAACCCGGCGGCGAAGCGGGCAGCGCAGTGGACCACCGACCAGCTGGATGGGCGCGCCCACACTTACCTCGAGCGGCTGCGTGAGACGGAGGTGGCCGGCGTCGACGATGACTTCACGATCGTTCATGGGAGCCCGTCGAACCCGCTGTGGGCCTATACGACCCACCCGGAAGACGCACTGGACTGCTTATTCACGATCGCGACGCCGCACTGCATCGTTGGCCACACGCATTCCCCGAGCCTCTTCGAACGGGAGCCGGGGGCCGGTGGCAAGAAGTTCAAGCCCGACCTCCCGTTGATGCTCCCGTTCGTGGCCGGTGAGGTCGTCCCGATGAACCGCGGGTCGCGTTACGTGGTCAACCCTGGGAGCGTCGGCCAGCCGCGCGACGGCGACCCCCGGGCCGCGTACGTCCTGTACGAGCGGCATGGGCCCGACCTCCAAACGCTGCAGCTGCGGCGCGTTCGCTACGACATTGGCGAGGTGCAAGCGCGGATGCGTGCGCACGGGTTGCCCGACGTCCTCGCGAGCCGCCTGTCGTTCGGCCGCTAGCATGGCCCCGTGGGCTATCGACTGCGAGACGGAGACGCCCGGGCGGCACCCGCAGTGCGTCATGCGGGCATCGCAGCACGCGTCCGGGAATGGATCCGGGGACGGGCTTCCCGCCCCGGGCGCGCGTCCACCGACCCCGTTGCCGATGGGGTTTCAGCGCGGCCATGGGAGACCTACCAGGGGGACGGTGCGGACCCCTCGTTCACGTTCTCGGCGCATACGCGCACGGTCCTGACGCGCCTCCCAGGCCGACCGACGGATGCGGGCGGAATCGAGCTGCCTCCCCTACCGCCACTGACCGAGGACGACCTCGCGCCCGGCCGCACGAGACCGTGGCGCCTCTCCGACGAGCTGCCGGGACTCGACGGCGTCCGTGTCAGCGGGTCGGCAGGTTCGACGGCGCCGGAGCCGTCACTCGTGCGGGAGCTGCTTGATCGGAGAGCGGCGCGGTCGGCGGAAAGCCTTGCGCCACCGCGGCTCCAAGTAGCGAACCGGACGCCCGTGGTCGAGTCCTGGCTCGATCCTG
>CAILQO010000357.1 GCA_903836285.1 uncultured Chloroflexota bacterium | reverse complement strand
TCGGGATATCGAAGGGAAGCCCCGGCAACGTCTGGTACCAGTACGCCGTCGACGCCCAATCGTTCGCCGAGTGGTTGCCGTGGCCGTGTTCCATCGTCACGCGGATGCTCTTGGCAAAGCGCACCGGGTCGACGAGGTGGAACCGGTAGGTCGTTTGGTAGCCCGGCTTGCGCCCCTCAAAGATCGAGGACCCACACATCGGGTACGCAGCCTCTTGGTTCTCCCACGCCTGGCTGAAGTAATCCTCCGACCCGGTGCCGTGCAACGACGGTGGCCACGTCTCACCATCGATGAAGATCATGTCGTCGCCCTCGCCCCACCACGTCCCTTGGAAGTTGGTGACGCTGACGTTGCACCCCACGTAGTGCCCGCGCCCCTCTGCCTCAAGGATGGTGTAGTTGGCGACGCTATCGGCTTCGAGGTTCACGACGTCCGCCTCCGGCGAGTTCACGACCACCCGAGGGTCCCACGACGACGTCGGGTTCGTGCGCCGCCACTGCGCGTGGAAGTAGACGGTGTCGCCCGGCAGGTCCTCACGGTACATCTCGTAGTCGACGTAGAAGTACTGGCGGTACGGCACGTCGTTTTCGTTCGTCACCTCGATGCGCGCGTGGCGTTGGAACGGCATCGGCAGGTAGCAGTTCAGGGCGGCGCCGCCCCCGAAGCGGTAGGCATTCTCCGGGCGCACCGACGACGTGAACGGCAACGACGCGAACCCGTTCGCCAACGAGTGCCCCAGGCAGAAGAAGTCGCCCAACGGCACCACGACGCTTGGGTGTTCCTGGCCGTCCCAATACATCCGGATGACCACCTTGCGGTAGTAGTCCGGGTCGGTCACCACACGATCAAGGACCGTGCGACGGCAATCCTGCGTCATCCAGATGTGCGTGATGCACCCCGGCCCCTCGATGTCCGCAAGGGTGACCGTCTCGCCCGGCGCAATCACCCAAGGGTCGGCGTTGCGCCCAGACTGGTCCCAACTTGACGACCGTGCCGAACGGGCGTCGCGGGCGCGGGTAAGGTCGGCAAAGATGCCTCCGATCAAGGTGGGTGCTCCTTCCATGGCGCGCCGTCGGGCGGGCGCGCCCCAGTATGGGCCACCACCATGCGTCCTGGCGGCACAGAACCCCCACGGTCGGTCAAGATCAGCGCGGCCGACACCATTCGGCGCGGCGCTAATCCTGTTCGAAGGCGTGGTTCGTGAACTTCAATGCATTGCCGTTCTCGGTCACCGTCCGTACCACGTGGGCATCCGCGCCGTTGGGCAGGCGCACCTCGATCTCCAGCGTCACGGTAATCTCGGCCCCACGCACCCCCGCGAGGTGCGCGATGACCTCCTCCGCGATCCGGCCTGCATCCCGACCGACCCGGGCCGGGTCGAGCGAAACGGTGCCGTAGTAGCGACGCACCATCGGGGCGGGCCGCGGAAGATCAGGATCAGCCCCCGTCGGGACCTTCGCCGTGGTCGTTGCTGACGACACCGTCGCGGCGACCTCACGGACGGCGCCCCCCGGCGTGGTCGCCACCGCTGCTGTCGCCGCCGCCGCCATGGCCGCGCGCGCCGC
>CAILQO010000356.1 GCA_903836285.1 uncultured Chloroflexota bacterium | reverse complement strand
TCGCTGTGGTCGCCATGCGTACGCGACTGGTAGTGCGAAGCAAGCAGGTCGTCGCCCCACTCGTGGTCGAAGTCGCGCCACACGGTGTGGATGTGGTTCGCACCGTTCTGCGTGTTGTCGTACTCGACGAGGAAGCCGGGGCCTTGCAGGCGGTAGTAGTGCGGCGCGCCGACCGACTCGCCGCCGGCCCACGCGAAATGGATGTGGCCGGTGCCATCGCGGGCAATCTGGTCGAGGCGATGGTCGGCGATGGCGTCGGGCATACGGTAGGCATAGGTCTCGACGAGGGTCATCAGGAGGTCGCGTTGCGCCTCGGTCATGCCCGTGGCAGCGATGCCGACCGGCGTGTCGCGGGTGACGTGGCGCTGGTTGGTGGTGAGGATGTCGGCCGGCGCTTCGGGCAGGAAGATGGCCGACCCGCGTTGCGATGCATCGAGACTGGTGACGAGACGGCGCCCGAGGTCCTCCTCGAGGGCGAGGACCCGGAAGCCTGCGAGGCCTGCCAAGCCGGTACGCGGATCCAGACCTCGGTCGGGGACGCGCCCGGGATTCGATCCGAAGAAGCTTGGCGCGAAGGCGATCCCTCCAGCGATGAGGAAGTTGAGCGAGATGTGGTGGCCCTCGACGCGCCATCCCCACGGTTCGGCGTCCGACGGAGTGCCGAAGACGGTGAAGTGATAGAGGTCGGGGTCGCGCGGGTTGCGACGGCCTGGCCCCTCAAGCTCGGCGAGGACCGCTTCGAGGGACATGATCGCCAGGGCTTGCCCGTAGGCGTGCTCGCTTAGGCCGGTCGCAAGCAGGCGGAACGCCAGCTTCTGCTGCCCGCCGGACAGTTCGCGCAGGGGAAGGCCGGGGCGGGGCATCGGGACGAAGTGCCAGTTGCGACGGTCGTCGTTGTCGACCGCGTACGTGGCGCGCGATCGCTGGGCCGGGGTGAGTGAGGCAAGCCACGTGGTTGCGGCCTCGGCCATGCGGTGGGCAAGCGCGGACAGTGGGTCGATCGTGGCGCGGGCACGTCGTGCGGTAGCCCATGCGACCGTGGCGTGGGCGCCGTCGGGCGTCGTCACCTGCAGGTTCCTCTCGGGGGTGGGGATGATGGTGCGGATGGCGACGCCATCGCGGCGGCCAGTCTACTCCCCGCGTGCACTAGGGCCGTACGGTGGCGGAACTGCAACGGATCGACTGGCCGACGTTGCTACTCTGGTGACGTCCACCTGATACGTTTCGGCGGGGGGCCACAGGCGAATGGTTGCGATCGAAAGCGGGACGGGGCTGTTTGCCGAGGTCATTGCCGGGACGTGGCGTTGGCTTTCGCCAGACGATCAGACGTCGGCCGGGACGGCGATCGACACACTCGACGGCCTCGTGCTGATCGACCCACCGTCGATGCCGGATGCCATGCAGGACCGTGCGTCACGCGTGGCGGCGGTGTTATTGACCTCGGTGGTGAATGCCCGCGAGGCGTCATCGTGGCGCTCGCGTGGCGTGCCGGTGTGGGCACCCGTCGCATCCGACGGGATGGCCCCCGCGTCGGTTGACCACCCCTTCGACCCAGATCGTGCACCGGCCCTGCCGGGTGGCCTGCGCGTCGGCGCCCTCCCAATCGCCGGGGTGACCGGCGATGCCCCTGAGGTCGCGTATCTCTGGAACGTCGCGTTGCCCGCCGCCGCAGGGGTACCGTCCTCGGCGTGGATGCTCGCGACCGGCGCGTCGTTCCCGGTGGCCGGTCAGACGCCGTACTTTGACGACGCGGGTGAGGCACGAACAGTCGAGGGGTACCTCGACGTGGTGCGGGCGTTGCAGGCGTTGGCACCAGATGTGATCGTGCCGTCGATCCACGGGCCACTCGACGCGACGATCGCCCGGTCGACGGGCTACGCCGGGCACATCGGTCGCCCGTCGCACGCGAACCGTGCCGCTCCGATCGACGGGCCACGTCTGGTCGTGGGGCCGGCGAAGAAGGTCCTGCGCGATGCCCTCGCCGCCCCGGTGATCCGTCGGCGTGCGGACGTCGCCGATGCGCCGTGGGTGGCGGACCCGTGGGCGTGCATCGCCTGTGGGTCGGTGACTGAACCGCTGCCTCCGACATGCGGAGGACCGCCCATTCCTCGCCTGTGTCCGGATTGCCGGACGGCGCGACGTGCTGACCTGCCGGACTTCCGCGTGATGGTCTGCGGGGGTGGATGCTGCACACGGGAGGGTGGGCGCGCCGTGGTGAGTGCATTGCGCCGCGAGGTCGTTGCCGCCGACATGGGGCGCGCGATCGACGTTGTGCCGGTCAGTTGCATTGGTGAGTGTTCGATCGGCCCGTTCGTCCGCGTCGCCGACATGCGGGGGGTGGAACCGCCGGTCGCGGCCCGCCTGCGCGAGGCGCTTTCTGACCGTGCGCGCGACCTCGCCGACGAGACGGGCGAGAAGATCGA
>CAILQO010000355.1 GCA_903836285.1 uncultured Chloroflexota bacterium | reverse complement strand
AGACCCAGGCGCTGGTCACCGGGCCGGCGACCCCGACGCCAACCCCGATACGGGCGGCACCGACGCCTGGGCGCCCCGCGCCGATGAAGACGGGTTCGTAGGGTCGTAGCGCGAACGATTGGGCCGTCGCGCGTTGACTCGTGCAGGGCCAAGCCGCCAACGTGACGACGACCGCGCCGCCGCCAGATGCCACCTCGACGCCGGGGGCGGGCAGCGGCGTGGCGGCCGCGCCGCTCTCGCTGCGGTGTGGGTCGTGTGACGCCCCGGTAATCCCCGGCGAGAAGTACTGCGTCCGTTGCGGCACCGGACTGACCTGGAAGGTCTGCCCGGAGTGCGACGCCCCGGCGTACGAGTTCGCGAGTTTTTGTCAGTCGTGCGGCAATTCGCTCGACGAACCGCCGCCGGTGATCATCCGCACCAGTGCGACTGCCGTCGCGCCGGGCGCGGAACGTCCGGACGTCTTCGAGATCGAGAACCCGATCCTGCTTTGGCTTCGGCGCGGCTTCACGGAACCGGGGAGCCGCCCATACTTTTATGTCGTTGGCACACAGTTGTCGGTGATCGCGCTGTCAATCGTGCTGATCATCCTTGAGTCCATCAAGTCAATTGACGCCCAGTACGGTGAAATCCTGCGCGCGCTCGAGGCCGTGCTTCTGGTTGGTTTCCTTGCCGAATACGTGTTGAGTATCACCTTTGCCCCTGACAAACGTGCGTACCTGCTCTCGTTCTGGGGCATCGTCGACTTCCTTGCGGTCGTGCCTTCCCTGCTCACTGGAGTCAGTGTGAACTTGGCGGAATTGCGCGTGGTGCGCCTGCTGCGGGTGTTGCGCGCCATCCGCGTGATCAAGCTCGCCAAGCTTGTGCGGCGTCGGCCCGACGAGACCGGCAGGCCACTCCCGAGGTCGATGTCGGACGATTGGATCCTCTACGGCATCACGGCCTTCTGCGTCGTCGTCATCAGCGGGACCGTCGTGTACTACGTCGAAGGCGAGACCACGCCGGATGCCTTCCCAGACATCCCAACTTCGATGTGGTGGGCGTGGCTCATCATCACGTCGGCGGGGCAGGACGCGATCATGCCGGTGACCGCAACGGGGCGCGTGATCGCCATCCTGACGTTGTTCGCCGGGCTTGCCCAATTTGCGATGCTGATCGCGGTGGTTGCGCGCCAGCTGCAGCGGCTCCGTCAGGACGAGGAGCGGGTGCGAATGGCGGCGCAGCGCGCAGCGCAGCGAATGATGATCCTGATGCCCCGGAAGTCGGCACCGGCACCGCGACGAGCCACACCTCCGGCAGCGTAGCGCGCCCCTCGGCGGTCGCAGGACCTACGCGTCGCGCTCGATGGTGGCGGTCAACCCACATGAGAGCAGGCGTTGCTGGTAGAGCTCAGCCAACTCGAGTGGGCACGCCAAGACGACGGCCTTGCCATTGACGTGGGCCTCCCACATCACTGCCGCCGCCCGCGAGAGGCTCATGCCGGGAACCGACTTTCGCAACGACTGGACCACGTGGTCCATCTGGTTATGATCGTCGTTGTGCAAGATCACCTTGTACGGCGGCAAGATCCGGCGACGCACCGAGTCGTCGTCACGCACGGACGGCGCCTGCGAGGGTCTGGTCGGCGCCGGGCTCGACGCGGATGGTCCGGCGTGGGGCAGGCTCCTTGGCTGAACGCGAAAACGTTCGGTCATCGTCCCCGACACTAGCACCGTCTCCGGTCGTGCGTCAACGACGCGGGGCTGGCTGCAGGGGAGGCCGAGACGGCATGGCGGCACGGTCTTTCAGTCGCGGCCCCGTGGCGGTCACCGGCATTGGGCTGGTCACACCGCTCGGGCTTGACGCACCGACGACATGGTCGGAGTTGCTTGCTGGGCGGTCGGGTACCGGACCTGTGACCGCGTTCGATGCAAGTGGCCACCAGTGCCGGGTTGCCGCGGAGGTCAAGGGGTTCGACCCCTCGGCCACTGGTCTGGAGCCGCGGGAGGTGCGTCGCCTTGATCGTTTCGCACAGTTCGCGCTGGCGGCGACGAGGGAGGCCATGGTCGATGCCGCGCTGGCGGTCCCACTCGCCGAACCTGATCGGGTTGGGGTGTACGTCGGGAACGGCATGGGCGGGCTGAACACCATCGCCGAGCAGGCTGCTGTCCTCGCATCGCGCGGGCCAGGGCGGGTCAGTCCATTCCTCGTGCCGATGACGCTTGCCAACATGGCGTCCGGGCAGGTCAGCCTTGCGCTTGGTGCGATGGGCCCGAACCTTGCACCGGTGTCGGCATGTGCAACGGGGGCGCACGCGATAGGCGAGGCGGCAGAGGTGATACGCCGGGGCGACGCTGACGTGATGGTCGCCGGTGGTACCGAGGCGGTCATCGGCGCACTTGCCTTCGCCGGATTCGCGGCAGCGCGGGCATTGACGGGACTGAACGACGAGCCGGAATGCGCGTCGCGCCCGTTTGATGCTACTCGCGACGGCTTCGTGATGGGCGAGGGTGCAGGGATTGTCATCCTCGAGTCGATGGACCACGCACACGCGCGAGGCGCGCGTGTCCACGCCCTCCTCGCTGGTTACGGCTCGACCGCCGACGCGCATCACGCCACGGCCCCTCGCGAGGACGGGCGTGGGGCCTCCCGGGCAATCGGTCTTGCGCTTTCCGAGGCAGGGATTACGCCGGAGGCGCTGGACTACGTCAACGCGCACGGCACCAGTACCCCACTGAACGACCGTGCGGAGACGCATGCGATCAAGCTGGCGTTGGGTCAGTCCGCGTACCGCGTCCCGATCAGTTCCACGAAGGGCGCGCTGGGTCACCTGCTCGGCGCGGCTGGGGCCGTCGAGGCGGCGTTCTGCGTCATGGCCATCGCGCACGGCACAATCCCGCCCACAATCAACTACCGTCACCCAGACCCTGAGTGCGATCTCGACTATGTTGTCGATGGGACGAGGCACCGACCGGTCCGGTCGGCACTGACGAATAGCTTTGGGTTCGGCGGGCACAACGCCACACTCGCGTTTGTCGCGCCCTAGTTGTGCGTTGCGGTTCCGGGAGGGCGGGCATGTCCGAGGCCGATGAGCGCGCAGGGCTGGTCGGGACGATCCCGGCGCTGCTGCGGCGGATGCATGACGCGCGGGTCACGTCGCTCGACGTGCGAGTGGGCGGCGCGCGCTTGGCGGTGAGGACCACCGCCGTCGCGCACGCGGTTGTGGAAGCCAACGCGGACGGAGGGCGTGCGCTGGCCGACGATGCGGGCTTGCACACCGTGGTGTCCCCGCTGTCCGGCGTCGCCTACTACTCTCCCGGACCGGAGCAGCCGCCGTACGTCGGGATCGGCGAGGTCGTGCGCGCCGGGCAGGTTGTTGCGCTCGTCGAGGCAATGAAGGTCTTCAACGAGATCCACACCGACCGTGGTGGGCGCGTGGTGCGCCTGTGTGTGACGCCCGGAGAGGTCGTGACGACCGGGACGCCGCTGCTGCTCATTGAACCGGACGACCGCCCGGCCGGCGAGGACTAAGGGTCGCGGTCCGCCAAGCCGTGCCACTCCATGAAGACCAAGGCGCACGATTCTTGCATGAAGCCATCTGAAAGATCTTGGGGACAATGTGTTTTTTGGATCCACCTTGTGCCCCAAACCATTGTCTAAGAGCATTCTTATAGATGAACAGATCACCAATCCATTTTGGCGGGGCTAGAAAACCATAAGCAAATGGATTCAGTTTCTTAGAATGT
>CAILQO010000354.1 GCA_903836285.1 uncultured Chloroflexota bacterium | reverse complement strand
GCCCACCGCCACCGCCGCCACCACCGCCACCACCGCCACCACCGGGTCCAGCGGTCACTGATCGAACGGCAGTCATCGGAAGAACAACCCGTTCGCCCGCAGTCAAGCCGCTCACAATCTCGGTCTGGCTATCGTTCGACAGCCCCACTTGCACCGTCCGACTTTCGGTCTTGCCATCGGCCGTCTGGACATCAACCGTCTTGTTGCGTTGGACAGTCTTGATCGCGCGGTTCGGTACGACGATCACGTCCTCACGGCTTGCCGTAGTGATCACCGCGGTCGCGGTCATGCCTGGGCGCACCATGACCGCACCCTGAGCGAGCTGCACTTGGATGGCGTAGCTGACAACCCCGGACTGGACGGTGGCAGTCGGCGCGACGACCTTTACAGTCGCAGGGAAGCGCTGCCCTGCCAAGGCTTCAAAGGACACATTGACCGATTGCCCAGCGCTGATCTTCCCGACGTCCGTCTCGTCCACGACAACGTCAACGCGCAACTGTCGAGCATCCACCAAGGTGATGACGGCTGCCCCCGACCCGACCTGTTCACCGATGTTGCCGGCGGTCACGGCGACCATGCCATCAAACGGCGCCACGATGGTCGCGTTCGACAAGTTTGATTCTGCCTGGGAAAGCGAGAGCTGCGCTTGAGCGAGGGCGACTTCGGCCGCGCGGATTTCGAGCGCCGTCGACCCGGCGAGTTTCAGATCAAGTTGGGCTTGCGCTTGAAGCAGCGACGTTTCCGCATTGCGAACGTCAAACCCGTTCGCGTTCATCGACCGCTCAAGCGACGCCTTCGATTGGGCGAACGATTCCTCCGCCGCCTGAAGGTCATAGACAGTCGGATTCAGTAGCTTCGCAAGCGACGCTTCAGCCTGCACCACTGACTGTTCCGCGGCCGCGACGTCGGACTCCTGCGGGTTCCGAAGCTTGTCGAGCGAGATTTTTGACTGCGTCACCGCCTCCTGCGCGGAGGCGACGTCATACGTGCTTGGGGACCGAAGCTTCTCGAGGCTGGCCTTCGCCTGTTCGACCGCGAGCTGTGCCACTTCGACGTCGTACTGGCTCGGCGACCGAAGCTTGTCAAGGGCGGATTTCGCTTGGTCCACCGACGTCTGGGCCGACTGCACGTCAGCAGGTGACGGCGACTTCACCTTGTCTAGGGCAGCCTGCGCCTGCGTTACTGACTGCTGCTGCAGCCGCACTTCCCAATCGGTTGGGCCTTGGCCCAGCAACTTCGAAAGGTTGTTCTGCTGGGTCTGCAGCGAGATGGAGGCCTGAAGTGCTTGGGCATCCGCCGCCGACTGCGACACCGTTGAGGTCCGATCGCTTGCGCGAGCCTGGTCGTACCGGGCTTTGTCGAGCGAAACCTGCGCGTTCTGCACTGCCAGCTGGGCGTTCGCAATGTCCTCAGGCTTGGCGCGAGGGGCGTCGAGCAACTGCGCGAGCTTGGTGCGCTGCTGATCCAAGCTGAGCTGCGCATTCGCCACATCCTCGGCTCGCGGGTTCACCAGCGATTGCAGCTTAGCCTGAGCGGTCGCGAGGCTTGACTCGGCGTTGCGGACATCCTCGGCTCGCGGGTTCAAGAGCGACTGTAGCTTCGCCTGTGCCGACGCGACGCTGGCCTCAGCATTGCGGAGGTCCTCGGCCCGCGGATTCTGGAGCTGCTCCAGCTTCGTCCGCTGCGCCTGAAGCTGGCTCTCCGCGGTGGCAAGGTCCTCCGGGCGAGGGTTCCTGATCTGTGCAAGCTTTGCGCGAGCGGCGGCAAGTTGCGCCTTCGCTGCGTCCAGGTCCTCAGCGCGCGACGGGTTGCGCACCTGCTCGAGCTTGATCCGGGCCTGCTCAACTTGCGACTTCAGGATCGAAAGGTCCGGGCCGGTTGCGTAGCCTTGCAGCTGCTCAAGCTTGGTGCGCGCCGACTCAACGGCAGCCCGCGACACTCGAAGGTCCTCTGCGCGCGGACCCTCCTTCGCCTGCGCCAGTTTTACTTCAGCACTCGCGACGGAGTTTCTGGCCTGAGCGACGGCCACCTGCAAATCCGAGTCGTCGAGACGGGCGAGTACCTGCCCTGCTTTAACGGTGTCACCGACGGTCACCGGCAGTTCGACAAGGCGACCACTGGCCTTGAACGTGAGCTTCGACTGGGCAGGCGCGGCCACCGTTCCTGTCGCTGTGACGGACGACTGCAAGGTCCCACGCGCGACCTCAACGGCGTTGACGACCGCCGCCGCGACTGGCTTGGGGTAGTACCGCTGATAGCCGTAGTAGCCGCCTACGGATGTGACGCCCGCCATCGCGACTAATGAAAGTACCTGGGTGGCCTTTAGCGATCTCACGAAGGAACTCCTCGATGGCTGCCGCGAGGACTGGCAGTCACTAAGGATTACACCGGCGAGACCCTAAACCCCCGATGCGCTCGTGTTAAGCGCACGTAAAACAGACGACCGAGGGGTTTCGCAAGGGTTACAGGACGCAGTCAAGCACGAAGCGTCGGCTGACGTCCCCGCGCCGTCCACCACCACTTGCCAACTCAATGAACAGGCGCCAATGCGTGCCGCTCGCATCGACCAGTGCCGTCGTCGGACCGAGATTGATCGCCCCGTACTCCATCCCCGGTCGATCGTCAGGCTTCAGGTCCAACACTTCAGAGACCTCGCCGACCTCGATATCGTCGTAGCGCATGCCAAGGCCCCGGATCAGCGACGACCGTCGCATCTCCTCGCGCCCCATTAGCGAATGCACCCGCATGCACGCGTTCCGAGACAGGTACTCGACCGCAGGGGAACGCCCTGACTTGGCCTCGCCGATTGACAAATCTCGGTACGGCTTGGGTTGGAGATAGGTGGCGTCACCGTACTCCTCCATAAGCTCGGCGTACCGTCGATGGAGGCGCAGACGGCGCTCGGCATCCACCACTGCATCGACTTCGGAAGCCTGTGAGGCGCCACCACCGAACCAGGCGCGCAAGCCCATCGTGCCGGACCTCCGACCCACGGGCGGTTCGCCGCCGCTGGCGGCCCCGGGGAACGTCGTAGGCTATCGTGCCAGCGAATTGCCTGCCACTCTTGGTAGCGTCATCGCGTCGCAATCGGGCGTTGACCTCGGTCTTACGCTCCGTTAGCCGACGTGCGGGACGATTGTCTTGGCGCCGGGATCCCGGCCGGGAACGAACATGCCAAGCACCATCCTCGTCGCCGACGACGAACGCAACATCCTTGAGCTCTGCCGCCTCTACCTCACGAAGGAGGGGTATACCGTCGAGACGGCAGTCGACGGTCAGGACGCCCTCGATCGGGTGCGGCGTACCAAGCCCGACCTCGTGGTTCTGGACATCATGATGCCCAAGGTCGACGGCATTGAAGTCTTGCGTCGGCTTCGCAAGGACGGCGCGATGCCGGTGATCATGTTGACCGCGCGTGGCGATGACGTCGACAAGGTTGTCGGACTCGAGATTGGCGCGGACGACTACGTCACCAAGCCCTT
>CAILQO010000353.1 GCA_903836285.1 uncultured Chloroflexota bacterium | reverse complement strand
TGGTTGACGTCGCGCGGTGCGCGTTCGGGCAATGGGATGCCGGTTCGCCGGGAAAGCTCCTTCAGCGCATCCGCGAAGTCGAGCCCCTGGGTGTCGCGCAGCCAAGTGAATGCATCACCAGACTTCGCGCAGCCGAAACAGTGGTAGCGGCCCTCGTCCGGGTAGACCACGAACGACGGGCTCTTGTCTTGGTGGAAGGGACAGAGCCCCTTAAGCAGCTTGCCGGCGCGCCGCAGGGTGACCTTGGCGCCGACGAGTTCGGCTATGTCGATCCGAGACTTGATCGCGTCGACGACAGGGTCGGGCATGTGGTGCGTGTAGCGTAGCCCACGGGGCGCGCTACGGAGGGCGATGTATGCGCCCGCCTGCCCCTCCCCCGCTCATGCGGAAGAGGGGCTCTACGGAACTAGCGGTCGCGTTCGGCGGTAGCGAGGGCGGCTTGCGCGGCCGCGAGGCGAGCGATGACCACGCGGAAGGGTGAGCAGCTGACGTAGTTCAACCCCGTTTGGTAGCAGAACTCCACCGACGATGGCTCACCGCCGTGCTCGCCGCAGATTCCGACCTTCAGGTCTGGCTTCGTCGCACGACCACGCTCCGTCCCGATCTGCATGAGCTGCCCGACACCTTCACGGTCCAGAACGAGGAAGGGGTCTTCCTTGAGGATCCGGCGTTCGACGTACATCGGCAGGAACCTTCCGCTGTCGTCACGCGAGAGGCCGAAGGTGGTCTGGGTGAGGTCGTTCGTGCCGTACGAGAAGAACTCGGCGACCTCGGCGATCTTGTCCGCGAGAAGCGCCGCGCGCGGCAGCTCGATCATCGTTCCAACGAGGTAGTCGACGTGCACGCCGGCGCCGCCCAGCACATCGGTTGCCACCGCGCGAACGATCTGCTCTTGCGCCTTCAACTCGTTGAGATCGCCGACCAGCGGGATCATGATCTCGGGATGGACCGAGACGCCCTCCTTTGCGACGGTCACCGCCGCCTCGAAGATGGCGCGCGCCTGCATCTCGGTGATCTCGGGGTACTGGATCCCGAGGCGGCAGCCCCGGAAGCCAAGCATCGGGTTGAGTTCGTGCAGCAGCTCAATGCGGCGTTCTACCTCATGCACGGTCCGCCCGGTGATCTGGGCAAGCTCGGCGATCTGGTGATCCTCTTTCGGGAGGAACTCGTGCAGGGGCGGGTCGAGCGTGCGGATCGTGACCGGGAACCCATCCATGGCGCGGAAGATGCCCTCGAAGTCGCGCCGCTGGAACGGCAGCAACTTCTCGAGGGCCGCGCGACGGGCATCGACCCCGTCCGCGAGGATCATCTCCCGCATCGCGCGCGTGCGGAACTCATCCGGGTGCGCTGGGTCGTCAAAGAACATGTGCTCGGTGCGGCAGAGCCCGATACCCTCAGCGCCGAATTCGCGAGCCTTGAGCGCGTCGCGGGGCACATCGGCGTTCGCGCGGACACCCATCGTGCGGAACTCATCCGACCATGTCATGATGGTCTCGAAGTCCTCGCCGAGCACCGGCTCAACGGTCGCGACCTGTCCGACATAGATGTTCCCGGTGGTGCCGTCGAGCGTGATGTAGTCACCGACGTCGACGCGGGTGCCCTTGCACGTGAAGTGCGACTCATCTTCGGCGATGACGATGTCCTGCGCGCCCACGATGCAACTTTTACCCATGCCCCGGGCGACGACCGCCGCGTGGCTGGTAGGGCCGCCAGTGCTCGTCAAGATGCCCTGCGCCTCGATCATCCCGCGCAGGTCCTCCGGCGAGGTCTCGCGACGCACAAGGATGACCTTCTCGCCCGCCTTGCCCTGCGCCTCGGCGGCCTCGGCGGTGAACGTCACGCGCCCAATCGCCGCCCCTGGCCCCGCCTTCGTGCCAGTCGCAATCGGCTTGGCCGACGACTTCGGGTCGATCACCGGGTAGAGGAGCTGCACGAGGTCGCCCGGCGGCACCCGCTGCACCGCCGTCTTGCGGTCGATGATCCCCTCGTTGGCGAGATCCACTGCGATCTTCACGGCCGCGCCACCGGTCCGCTTGCCGTTCCGGGTCTGGAGCATGTAGAGCTTGCCGCGCTCGATGGTGAACTCCAGGTCCTGCATGTCGCGGTAATGCTTCTCAAGGCGCTGTGCGATCGCCACAAACTCGTCGTAGACGCCGGGGAGCATCGGATCGTCGCGCATCTCGGTGATGTGCTTCGGCGTCCGGATGCCGGCCACGACGTCCTCGCCCTGCGCGTTGCGAAGGTAGTCGCCGAAGAGTTCGTGCGCGCCCGTGGACGGGTTGCGCGTGAACGCGACACCGGTCCCGGAGTCGTCGCCCATGTTCCCGAAGACCATCACCTGCACGTTCACACCGGTGCCGAGGTCGTCCGAGATTCGCTCACGCCGGCGGTAGACGATCGCGCGGTCGTTGTTCCACGAGCGGAAGACCGCCTCGATGGCACCCTGCAACTGGGCGACCGGATCGGCGGGGAAGTCGTGGCCCGTCTCGTGGTGGATGATGCCCTTGTAAGTCGCGATCACCTCTTGCAGGTCGGCCGCGGAGAGTTGCGGGTCGCTGTCGACGCCCGCCTTCCGACGCTGCGCCGCGAGTGCATGCTCGAAGTGGTGCTTATCGACCTCAAGCACGACGCCACCGTACATCTGGATGAAGCGACGGTACGAGTCGTACGCAAAGCGCGGATTGCCGGTCGCGGCGGCGAGACCCTCGACGGTCACGTCGTTCAGTCCAAGGTTCAGGATGGTGTCCATCATGCCCGGCATTGAGAACTTGGAACCGGAGCGCACCGAGACCAGTAGTGGGTTCGCCGGGTCGCCAAAGCGCTTGCCAGTGGCCTGCTCCACGTCGCGGAGCGCGGCGTGCACCTGATCAATCGTCTCGGCGGGGAACTGCTTGCCGTTTCGGTAGTACTCGTTACACGTCTCGGTGGTGATGGTGAAGCCTGGAGGGACAGGGAGGCCGGCGTTGGTCATCTCGGCGAGGCCCGCGCCCTTGCCTCCGAGGAGGTCGCGCATCGTGCCGTTCCCCTCGCGGAAAAGCCATACCCACTTTTGAGACATGCGCTCTCTACTCACTTTCATTGCAGATCAGGAAATCCGAGCACGGCCCACTGCGGTGCACGGTGAAGACTCGTGGAACGCTCGCCCGTTGGGGAAGCTCCGCTTACTGGGCGCAGATGGCATTCCCAACAAGTATACGAGGGGCGGAAAATAGCCCCGCTCCCGCCGCAACAGGGGAGGGGTTCAGGTAGCCCCGCTCCCGTCGCAGCGGGGGAGGGATGAAGGG
>CAILQO010000352.1 GCA_903836285.1 uncultured Chloroflexota bacterium | reverse complement strand
GGCTTCTCCGGGAGAGGGATTGGGGTGAGGGCATCTCCGGGGGAGGGGCATCCGGCCGCGCTCGGACAGGGGGCCTCTCCGTGACGCGAGCGGCACTCTATGCTCCCCCGCAAAGAGAGGCAGCACATGAAGGTCGTCATCACCGAACCACGTTCTCCCCTTGCCCAGGCCATCATCGCGAACCTCACCCGAGATGGGCTTTCAACGGTGGTGCGCTTCGAGGGCGAGGCGACGGACGCTGAGGCGTGCGCCACCGCCGTCGCTGGGGCCGACCTCCTCATCGACCTCCGCCCACTCGTCGCCGTCGACCACGCCCCAGACGCCGGCCTCGCCCACGACCCCGCCTCGTGGGACGCGGCCGGGCAGCACATGGAGCGCCTCTGTCGGGGGACGTACGTCCTCATGCGTGCCGCCGTCACCGCCGGCGTGACCCGCGTGGTGCTGGCGAGTACCCTGCGCCACCTTGAGGACTACGACCCGGCGTGGTCCGTCGCCGAATCGTGGCGCCCGCGGCCAGCCCTCGATGATCCCGCAGCGCTCGGTCCCTTCCTCGCCGAGGAGGTCGCCCGCCAACTCGCCCTGGTGGAGCCCATCACGGTGGCGTGCGTGCGCCTCGCAACGGTTCGCGCCGACGCCAACCCCCTTGCGTGGGACGAGGTGCACGTCGACGACGCGGCGGCTGCCTGCATCGCGGCCGCGACCGCCACGCTGGGCGCCGCGGAACCGTACGCGCGACCGCACCTCGCCACGGGCTGGTGGCTCTTCCACGCGCCGGGCGGCGGCCCGCATGCCCGCTTCCCCATCGCCGCCGCCCGCGCGATCGGCTACGCGCCGCGCCACGACTGTCACCCGCGCCCGGCGCATCACGTGCACGCCGCGCGTTCGGTCCGGCACGTCGCCCCCCGCGTGATCCGCCGCGTGACGGTCTTTGGCGCCGGTGGGCCGCTGGCAAGCGCCGCCGCGCCACACCTGCAGTCGGCCTACCGCACGCGCCTGACGGACGCCCGATCCCTCGCCGAGATCCGTGCCGCGGGCGTGCCGCAGTCCCCTGGCGCCCCCCTCCCCACGGTGCCGGATGCCCCGCACGACGCGACGATCTGCGATGTCACGGACCCCGTGCAGGTCTGGCGCGCACTCGACGGCGCGGACGCCTTGCTGAACCTTTCGGTCGTCCGCCACGAGGTCGTGGGCGCGTTTCGCGTGAACTTCGAGGGGGCGTGGTACATCGCGCGCGCCGCGGTCGCGCTTGGCATCCGTCGCGCCATCCACACCGGCCCGGCGCTGACCCTGCACGATCGCCCGTCGGGGTACGGCCACGACGTTGCGGTGCCCGACGACGCCCCGGCGCGCACGGGGACGTGGCAGTACACCGTCTCGAAGTACCTTGGGCAGGAGGTGGCGCGCATCGCCGCGGAGGACCATGGGCTGGAGACGCCGTGCCTCGTCTTCTGCGCCTTCGTCAACCCCGACGCGCTGGCGCACGCCGAACCGTCGCCGGGCGGCCCGCACCCGATGTCCATCAGCTGGGACGATGCGGGTCGGGCATTGCGCCACGCCGTGGACGTCCCGGCCTTCCCGCAGCCGTTCGACGTGATCCACCTGACGGCCGACCTCCCGCACGGGCGCTACGCCAACGCGAAGGCGAAGCGCCTCCTCGGCTGGGCGCCTCGGGATACCCTGGCGCACCTGTATCGTCGGCGGTGACGGGCCCCTCCGCCTGCCCCCGGGAGAGGCCCCCTCCCCCTACCCCTCCCCCGCTGCGGCGGGAGAGGGGAGAAGAACGCCCCCTCCCCCTACCCCTCCCCCGTTGCGACGGGAGAGGGGAGAAGAACGGCCCACCCCCAATCCCCCGCACCAAGCCTCCCCCGCTGCGACGGGAGAGGGGAGAAGAACGGCCCACCCCCAATCCCCCGCACCAAGCCACCCCCGCTGCGGCGGGCGCGGGG
>CAILQO010000351.1 GCA_903836285.1 uncultured Chloroflexota bacterium | reverse complement strand
TCATGTCGACCGTCCAGGCTTGGGAAGCGGCACATGGATCGACGATTGAAATCGCGATCCGGGCGACCGAGGGCATCGTGGACGTCGTGGCACCGCACGGCCTGATCGACGCGATTGCGGCGCTGGATGAATCGGCAGCCCTTGACGTGTCCAGTCAGGCACCGGCGGCGCCGCGGAAGCGGTAGATGGCGCGCCCTCGCTACCACGTTGTAGCGACGCTTCCCGTGGCGTGGTGGGCGCGCCGCCGCCTCGGCAACGTTGGCGTATGGGCGCTCGTTGCCATGGGCATCCTGATTGATGGCGACCACCTTGCAGACTGGGCATGGATGCGGGTGACCGGCCGGCGAGACAAGTTCCTGTCACCGCTGCACTCGTGGGAGCTCCTCGCGCTTACCAGCGTGACTGCCGCGTGGCTTCGGCGCGGGAGACCGCGGAACCGGGGCGTGGTCGCACAGGCGGCGGCTGGTATTGCCTTCGGGTGGTGGCTCCACATGTTCCAGGACCTCGCCACCAACCGGCCCGATCACGCGGGGGCGTATTCGATCGTCAATCGCATCTGGCACGGGTTCGACCGTGATTCCTCCGGGTGGAAGGGGCACAAGACGTTCCACCAATGGGGGAACACCCCGTGGTGGACCTGGCTGTAGCCTCCCGCCGGGATCGCGTCCTCCATATACTGGGGTCGGCCTGTCGGGTGCACCAAGTGAGGTGCGACGTCCGGGCCGACATGCGCGGGGGAGATGCGTGATGGTTGCAACGGGCGTGCGCACAGTCACGGCGCGGGTGGCGTTCAAGGGCCCGGCCATCCAGGTGAACGGCCTCGAGGCCGTGCCGGAAGGCTTGTGGGTCTCCGACCAGCAGAACAACCGCACCTATCTCGTGGACTACCACGGAAAGGTGCTGTCAAGCTTCCGCTCACCGGCGCGGAATGCCAGTGGGACGGCGGTTGGGGCGGGTTCGGTGTGGGTCGCATCAAACGTGAAGCCGAGCATGGTCTTCCGCCACGATCCGACGACGGGAGAGTGCCTGGCGGCGCTACACCTGCCGAACGCGACCGAGGGCGGCGTGCACGGGATCCTCTGGCGCCCGTTCGAGCTTGGAGTTGCCCCCCTCCCGGCCCCGCCGAAGGCACCTGAACTCTTCCCGACAGCGCACGGGGGCGCGCTGAACGATGGACCAGGCGTCAGCGGCACGCTTTGGGTGACGCGCCCGGGAACGCTCGTCATCGACCATATTGATGCCGAGACGGCCGACGTTCTCGGCCAAGTGCCGTTCCCAGTGACCCGGTCACACGGCCTCTACTGGGAAGATGACACGCTCGTGGTGGTCGAGACGAACCACAACCATGTGTACCGGCTTGACCCGAAGGATGGGACGGTCCTTGACGAGTGGCGGATCGCGGGCGTTCCAGAGGCGCACGCGCTCACGCGAGATGCGCACGGGCGCGTGTGGATTGGCGATGCGTCGACAAACGACATCTCAGTTATCGAGTAGTCCTTGACACCAGTTGAGGCTCATTGGCCGACAATGACGCACGTGGAGAACGAGTCCCGATGGATCTGACCGAACACGCCCCGCGCAGCCCGTATGACACCCTTGGCGGCATCCGGTTCCTGCCCCGCACCATTGACAAGATGCGAGCGGAAATCGACGGCAAAGTGGGCGAGTACTACGCCCGTACCGGGTTCAGCACTCGCCTGTTCACGCTCTTCGGTATCGACGCTGACGGATTTGAGGCGGTCGTCCGGGCGCACGACACCGACGAAGGGGTCCTTGAGGGGCTCCTCGCGCACAAACAGCCCGCCGAAGAAGAGGTCGCGGCGTACAACCACGTCGTTGAGACCTGGCCGGAGGGCAACCCCGAGGCACAGGAACGCCACCGCATGATGCTTGAGAAGGCCGGGCTCGCACACCGGACCGACATTGTGACGATGGCCGACCGCCTTGATCTGGACGACGGGCGCGAGGTGCCCCACGGCGGACGACTTGGCAAGGGACTTGCGCACTGATCACGTAGTCCCAATCGTCTACATCCAGACAAGTGGCCCGGACCGGCAGACCAAGGTCTTCGGCACCGGGCCATCGCACGACCGGAACGAGGGACCACATGCGTCACACTCGACGTGGAAGAGGTGCCGCTGATGGATTTGCGCGACGGACCGCCACGTAGCCCGTACGCCACACTCGGTGGAGTGCAGTTCCTGCCCCGGACAATCGACAAGATGCGTGCCGAGATTGCCGGCCTGCAGGGTGCCTACACTGCAAGCACCGGCTACAGCAAACAGGTGTACAAGCTGTTTGGTACCGACGCCTCGAGCTTTGCCTCGATCGTGCGTGATAACCCGACGGATGACGGGGTGCTCGCGGCGCTCTGTGCGATCCGGACCCCAACCGACGCCGAGGTCGCGCGGTTCAATGGCAGCTTGATCACGAAGATTGTGAACTTCGTGGTGTCGAGGACCGAGACAAGGCCCACCACGGCACCGTGACCGACCGGCGTCCTGAGGCCTACCCCTGACCGAGGATCGTCGTCATCAGGTGCGACGTGAAGCCTTCGGCGTCGATGGTGACGCTTGCCCAAGCGTTCGATGGGGCACCTTGCACCACGTGCGTCGTCGCGAGGCGTGGACCAGTCTCAATCCGCAACGCCATCGGCTCGCACTGCACCCATCGCTCATCGATGGCAAGCGTGAGACTCGCCGGGTCGTACATGCTCGTGGTGACCCGGTTCCGATGGGCGAGATATCGCGAGAGTTGCGCCCCCGCAGACTGACAGGCGGCGTCGCCGATGCGCAGGCGGTCGACGTCCGCGGTGCCGAGAACGGCATCGCGCGTGACGTCGAATGTCCCGAGACGAATGGGCGCGCCTGACGAAAGGACAATGGCCGTCGCTTCGGGGTCCATGTTGAAGTTGTGCTCACCGATGGCGGACTCCGGCCCGAGGCGCCCGCCCATGATGACGAGGGCGCCAAGTCGCGTGGCAATGTCCGGCGCGGCGCGCAAGGCGAGTGCGACGTTCGTCAGGGGGCCAATGGCACACAGCGTGATCGGTTCCGTCGAGTGGCGCACGAGGTCGACGATCAGGTCAGGGCCAAAACGGTGGTCGAGGCGGGCACCAAGGCCGTCCCATCCACGCGACCCTAGCTCTGGCAGGTCCGGATCGTTCGAGGCCATCGTGTTCCCGGGTGCACCGGGGCTGACTAGACCGCCAAGCACATTGCTTGACCCAATAGCGACGGGTACGTCCGTGCGTCCTGCTGTGTCAAGCACATGCCTGGCAAGTCGAGCGCGCACCTCGACCTGACCGTACGTGCAGGTGACGGCGCGCAAGTCGTACGCCGGGTCGCGG
>CAILQO010000350.1 GCA_903836285.1 uncultured Chloroflexota bacterium | reverse complement strand
ATCGGTGCATCCGGGCTCGAGGCCGACGACGTCAGCGCCACGATCGTGCAACGCGTCCTCGACGACCCGGCGTTGAGCGCCGTCGACGTCCGGATTGTCTCGAAAGACAAGGATCTCGAACAGCTTCTCGGCGACCGTGTGACCATGTTTGACGACTCCAAAGACATCGTCGTTACCGCCACGTCGCTGCGCGAAGAGAAGGGAGTCACGCCCGACCAAGTCGTCGACCTCCTGACATTGATGGGCGACACGAGCGACAACGTGCCGGGCGCCGTCGGCATCGGCCCGAAGACGGCCGCCCTCCTCCTGCAGGAGTTCGGCACGCTTGACGGGATCTATGCGAACATTGACAAAATCAAGGGGAAGCGTCGCGAGAACCTGGAGGCGTTCGCCGCGCCAATGCCTGTGGGGGGCTTTGCCTCGCAGCGTGACCTGTCGAAGTTCCTCGTGACGCTCAAGCGCGACGGCGAGTTCGATTTCACGATCGACGACGCGACGATCGGCGTCCCAGACCTCGATGGCGCGCTTGCCCTGTTCCGAGAACTCGGCTTCAACCGCTTCCAAGCCGAGGCGAAGCGGTTGGCGTCGTTGTACGGTGGCGCCGCGTCGACGACGACGAGCGGCGCGCCGACCGCCGAGGCTGGGGCGTGGCCGACGCCGACCGCCAATGGCGAGGTCGCACCGACGCCGGATCGAGGCGAACCCGACACCATTCTGACCGCCGGCGCGCGCTACGAGTGTGTGCGGACGGTTGCCGAACTTGAGGCGGTCATCGCCGCGATGCGCGAGGCCCCGTTGGTCTCGGTCGATACTGAGACGACCGGGCTATCACGCACCGACCGCCTCGTTGGGGTGTGCCTCGCGTGGCGCGAAGGACATGGGGTGTACATCCCCGTCCGGTCACCCGCACCGGTGACGCACCTTGACGAGGCGACCGTCATCGACCTCCTCAGGCCGGTCCTGGAGGACCCAGCCGTCAAGAAGTGTGGACACAACATCAAGTTTGACGCCGCGGTCCTTCTGCGGTGCGGTGTGCGCCTCAATGGCGTCATCTTCGACACCATGCTTGCGGGGCAGTTCCTCGACGCCGGGCAACGTGGGACCTACAAGATGGACGATATGGCCGTCCGGTGGTTGAACTACCGGCCGGTGCCCATCTCGGAGTTGCTTGACCTCGAGGAGGCCAAACCCCGGCGGGTGCGTCAGGCGGCGCTTGCGTTCTCGGACGTGCCAAGCGTTGTCCCGTCGCGCCCGACGTCGATGGACCAAGTCCCTCTCGCGCAGGTCACCGACTACGCCGCTGAGGATGCCGACATCACGTTGCGACTCGCGAAGGTACTCATCCCGGAAATCGAGAAGGCCGGCATGGCCGATGACATGCGGGATGTCGAGGCGCCTCTCACCGTGGTGCTTGCTGCGATGGAGGAGGCCGGCGTCCTGTGCGACGCCGATGAGTTATCCGGGCAGGCGTCGGAACTGGTGGCGCGCGTCAACGTCGTGCGTGAGTCCATTTTTGCGACAGTTGGCGAGCCGTTCGTGCTTGACAGCCCAAAGCAGCTTGGGGACGTCCTGTTCGACAAGCTGGCCTTGGTGGTCGGTGGGCGCGGGGCGCGCCGGACGAGCACTGGCAGTCGCAGCACCGATAGCGACGTGCTTGACAAACTTGTCGAGCAAGAGGACCCGGCGGACCCGCGCACCCTTGTACCGGGGATGGTGCTTGAGTACCGCAAACTGCAGAAGCTCGTCTCGACGTACCTCGATGCCTTGCGGGCGGCCATCGACCCGACCGATGGGCGGATCCACACCACCTATCGGCAGGCCGGCGCCGCGACCGGGAGGCTTGCTTCCGACTCACCCAACCTCCAGAACATCCCCGTCCGCAGCGAGGAGGGGCGCCAGGTACGGAAGGCGTTTCACGCGCCGGCGGGTCACGTGCTGCTTTGCGCCGACTATTCGCAGATTGAGTTGCGCGTGCTCGCTCACCTGTCGGAGGACCCTGGCCTCCTCGATGCGTTCGCGCGTGGCCTCGATATCCATGCGGCGGTCGCTGCGCAGGTCTTCGGCGGTGAACCCCACTCCGTGACGCGCGATCAACGTGGCCAAGCCAAGACAATCAACTTCGGGATCATCTACGGCATCTCGGCGTGGGGCCTCGCGCGGCGCGTGGGCGACCTCAGTTATGACGGGGCGGTTGCCCTCATTGCCGACTACAAGCGACGATTCCCCGGGATTGATCGGTTCCTGCAGGCGTGCATCCGGCAGGCGACCGAGTTCGGGTACGTCGCCACCATCCTTGGGCGTCGCCGGGCGATTCCAGAGATCAACAACGCCAACGGGAACGTCCGGGGCCTCGGCGAACGGCTTGCAATCAACTCCGTCATCCAGGGCAGCGCCGCCGACCTCATTAAGCTTGCGATGGTGAACCTTCACCGACGGATCGTCGCCGATCGCTTGCCAATGCGTCTCTTGCTCCAGATCCACGACGAACTGGTGCTTGAGGTGCCCGAGGGCGACGCCGAGGCGATGGCGACCGTCGTCCGCGAGGAGATGGAGCGGGCGATGCGGTTGCGCGTTCCGCTCGTCGCCGAGGTCGGCGTGGGGGTCAACTGGATGGCGGCGAAGTAGTGTCCCCTGCCCGGCGTCATGCCCGGGCCTCCGTATACTCGCCCCGTGCCTCCGATTCCGTCGCGCAAGGGGTCAGCTTCCTCGGGCAAGGTCCCCCCGCGGAGCAGTCGCGGTGCCCTCGCCATCCGCGCCCCCATTCACGACCAACGGTGGTTTCAGGGCCCGCCCCAAGCGGAGGCGGACTTCCTGGCGGCGACGAACCTGCGCGTTCGACGCGAGTTTGCGGAGGCTGAAGCGATCTATCGCCGCCTTGTCGGCCTGAAGTCGCTCCCGGACGGTGCGCGGGCGCGTTACCTCTGCGATCTTGCCCAACTGCTGGAAGAGACGGGGCGGACCGACGAGGCCGTCGCCACGATCAACAAGGCCCTCGTCCTCGACCCGGGTCACGGCGGCGCCTACGCGTTTCGCGGCATGGTGGCGGCGAAGCGGAACGATGTCATCGCCGCAATGCCGGACCTCGAGAAGGGGTATCGCCTGGCGCCGAACATCCCGTGGGTCATGGACCTGTACGCGACCGGGTTCGCGATGCAGGGACGCCTGCGCGAAATGATCGAAATCTGCGAGAAGATCCTCGCGATTGACCCGAACTACACCAACACCTTGGCGCGGGTGTCGTCTGCGTACTACCTTGAGGGGTACCCATCCAAGGCCATTGCCACTGGCAGGCGCCTCGTGGAACTCGTCCCGGCCGACTGCGAGGGCTACGGCAAGGTCGCCGCTGGCTTGGTGATGGCCGGCAAGATTGAGGAGGCAATCGCGGCGTTTCGCGAGGGGGTGTCGCGCGACGAGCAGCGCGGGAACCAGAGCCTCTGGTGCAACTACGTCTTCACCTTGCACTACAGCGACGTGGAGGAGCCGGCGCACCTCTTCTCCGAGCATCGGCGCTTTGCGACCGACTTCGCCGCGCAACGAGTGCCAAAGGCGTTCACCGACGCCGATTTCGACAACGACCGTGATCCGAACCGACGCCTCCGCATCGGTTATCTCTCTCCGGATTTTCGCGTGCATTCGGTTGCCAGTTTCATCGAGCCGATCCTGACGTACCACAACCGGAAGCAGGTCGAGGTGATCGCCTTCCACGTCAGCACCCGGAAGGACCACCTGACCGATCGGTTCCGGTCGCTCGCAGATACCTTCCACGCTCTTGGTGGCGCCTCCGACGACGACGTCGTTGCCAAGATCCGAGAGGACAAAATTGACATCCTCGTCGATCTCGCTGGCCATACCGGTGAGAACCGCACCTTGGTCCTCGCCCGGAGGCCTGCCCCGATCCAGGTGACCTACCTCGGCTATCCCGGCACGACCGGACTGGACACCGTCGACTACCGGTTCACTGACGCGTGGGCTGATCCGGAGGGCGTTACCGATGCATGGCATACCGAGGAGCTCGTGCGACTTCCGACCGGCTTCCTGACCTTCCAACCGAGCAGTGCGCCGCCGTTGACCGGCGCCCCTGCGTCCACCAACGGCTTCATCACCTTCGGTTGCTTCAACAACTTGCCCAAGGTCACGCCCACGACGATGGGGCTATGGGCGTCGGTCCTCAAGGCGATCCCAGATGCCCGCCTCGTCGTCAAGAACCGCTCCTTCCTTGACAAGACGACCCGTGAGGAGACCCGGGTCGCCTTGGTTGAGGCGGGGGTTGACCCGGAGCGACTCGACCTGCTTGAGTGGATTGACGGTCGGCGCGACCACCTGCAGGCCTATCACCAGATCGACGTCGCCCTCGATACCTACCCGTACCACGGCACGACGACGACCTGTGAGGCCCTCTGGATGGGTGTGCCGGTGATCACGCTTGCCGGGCCGACGCACACGAGCCGGGTGGGTGTCAGCCTGCTGTCGCAGATCGGTGCGCCAGAGTTCGTCGCTGAGACCCCTGAGGAGTTTGTGGCGATTGCCCAGCGCCTCGCGGCGGACATCCCTGCGATTGAGCAGCTGCGCCACGACCTGCGCGTCAAGATGCTTGGGTCGCCTCTCTTCGACTACGCCACGTTGGCGCGAAACTTCGAGGCCGCCTTCCGGGCCATGTGGCACCACTGGCTTGGCCTCGATGAGGACCCTGTTGTGGACGACGTGACCGCCTGAGACGTGTCACGTCCGGCGTTCCGTCGGTACCAACCGCGCTACACTGCGAAGTTATCGACGCGGTCGGAACCCGTGCAGCCGCTTGGGTCAGCGCCGCGAAGCACGCCCCAGGGAGCCGTCGTTTCGTGGTCACCGATGCGATCGTCAACTGCTACGAGGTGCTTGGCGTCACGCGCGGCGCGACGGCTGAAGAGGTGCGCGCCGCGTTCCGCCTGCGGTCGCACATGTTTCATCCGGACAAGTACGAGAACTACGCCGAACCCCTCCGAGGTCAACTCGTCGCGGAGGCAGTGAAGGAGTTCAAGAAGCTCACCGGGGCGTACGAGATCCTCCGGGACCCGGTGCGCCGGGCCGCCCATGACCGTGAACTCGCCCGGGGCGTGCGTGTCGCTGCCCCTGCCACCCCTGCGCGACGGGCACGAGCGACTGAGCCTGACGCCCGCCGAACCCGGCGCGCCGCACCTCCGCCCAGCGAGGAACCCACGCGCGAGCCTAACCCTCGGATCCTCGTGCGCCCGGAACGCCTGGACTTCGGCATCGTCTCACCCGGGGCAATCGGGCAGCTGTCGCTCAGGATCGAGAATGTGGGTGGTCGAACACTCTTTGGCGAGGTGGCGTGTGACAAGTCCTGGGTGACCCTGAGCGACCGGAACTTCATCTCGAACCAAGTTGTCATCCTTGCGAATCTCAATACGTCGGGCCTGCACGCGGGGCAGAACTACACCGCCAGGATCACCATCAAGACCCTCAATGGCGGTGACGAGTCCATTCCTGTGACGGTCCGGATCGCCGCCGTTGCCGAACCGCAACTCGCCGGGGTCCCGTCCCTTGTCGAGTTCGGCGAGGCGGTTCGGGGAAGGCGCAAGGTGCGCACGATCACGTTGACAAACTCGGGGACCGGCGTCCTGAGCGGAACGGTGAAGACGCTCCTTCCATGGTTGTCTGCCTCCGAGATGGACTTTCGGGGTAACACCGTCTCCCTGGACTTGATCGCCGATACCTCTAGCCTCGTGCCGGGCGAACACTCCGGCAAGGTGGTCATCAGTTCGAACGGCGGGCATCGCACCATGACCGTCATGGTCAAGGTCGCCACGCCGGTGACGGGCGAGGCACTGGCCCCGCGTGGCCTCGTCGAGGCGAACGACGACGCGGTCAATCGGGTGGCGAGTGCGCCCCCTGGAGCTGATCCCGCCGGCCCATTGCCGCGCGACGTCCAGCGTGCCTTGCTTGCACGGATCCAGCGTCTCGAGCCTGAGACCGACTGGGAGGGGGACTTTCTTGCAGCGATTGCACAGCTCGTTCGGGCAGGGCGACCACTCGCGCGTGGTGAGCTTGCAAAGGTCTATGAAATTGAGGCACGCGCCGCCGGCAAGTGACCCGGCGACGCGCCTGAACGGTCGGCGATGATGTGCTACACGGGCATGGTGCGCTTGGAGTGTGCCCGCCCGACCCGTGCGACCTCCTCGCGGCCACCGGCGATCACCCGGACACCCTCGTCGATGCGCGCGCCAATCGTGTCGACGGTCGCTGACTCGAGGAACGGGATGTTTCGCTCGCGGCATGCCCGGAAGATCCGCTCTCGGGCCGCGATCATTTCGGGCGGGTGGGGATGGGCGGGCATGCGGGCGTACCCGAGCGAGAGGCTCAGGTCTCCCGGTCCCATCTCCGCGAACCCGATGCCGGGTACGTCCAGGATCCGCTCGCAGTTCGCCACGCCTTCCGGGCTTTCAAGCTTCACGCCAAGCAGCAACTCCCCGTTGGGGTTGAGCGGCCATGGATCGGCGCGTTGCAGGTACTCGTCGCCGGTAAGGCCCCAGACAGGGGCGGCACTCGGCTCCGAACCCTTCCCGCGCAATCCGACACGCAAGTACGGCTTGCCCGCGGCGTTGTCGCGCGCGACGTAGATTGACGGTGATCCACCGAGGCGTGCAAGCGGGGTCGGCAGCATCGGGTCAACCCCTTGCAGGTGGATGGGGTAGCGACACGCTTCCACGAAGGCGCGAACCGCCCCCTCGGTCTCGGCCTGGCACAGCAGGATGCCGTGCACGCCTCGTGCAAGGATCTGGCGGAACTGCCACGAGGAGAACCGGACGTTCGCCTCATCCGTCCCGTTCACGACCGCCTCGACAATGACTGTCGGCATCCGGTGCCCCGAGTTCGTCGGCCCTCCGTCGAGAAGGCCCTGAACGTAGTGCGCCAGGCCGGTCATGTCAAAGGCTCCGTGCTCCATGCCGACGTTGATGTAGTCAGCCCAGGTGTGGGCATCGGCCTTCCCTTGCTCGTAGGTCAGGACATGCCCGGTGTGCCCACCGGTGTAGTAGATCGGTTGATCCGCCTCGAGGAGTTCGATTGCCCGGTTGATGCGCGTCGCCACGGTGGCTCCTTCCGGCAGCGGCGCCCCGCCGTGCCGCGTGCAGCGTACGGTGCGAAGCTGTTCTCAGGGGCGCGTTCCGTCGATTGGCGCCGAGTCGCCCCGGTAGACTCACGCGTACCGCTTACCGGGAGGATCGATGGACACGCGTGACGCCGGCGACCTTCGCGACCGGCTTGCCGACGCCCTGCGGGGCCACGGCGCCGACTACGCCGAGATTCGCGTCGAGGAGACCGACGCCACCAGCCTGACCTATCGCGGACGCACCCTTGAGGAGGTTGGGCGCACCTCGAACCTCGGCGGATGCGTGCGCGCCGTCGTCAATGGCGGGTGGGGGTTCGTGTCGTTCAACTCCCTTGAGGGATTGCGCGACCGGGTCGGCCTCGCGGTGCGCCAGGCACGCCTCGTCGGTGGTGAGGGAACGACCCTCGCCGCCGTGGAACCCCATGTCGACGTCGTCGTGCCCGCCCTGCGCCGTGACCCGGCGAGCGTGTCGCTTGACGAGAAGAAGCGCCTGATGGACGAATACGTCGAGGCGGCATGGGCGGTCTCGCCGCGCATCCAGACGACGAATGCCGGCTACGGCGATGCGCGTCGGCGCGTCATCTTCGCGAACAGCGAAGGGTCGTACATCGACCAGTCGCGCTTTCGCGTGTCGGCGCGCGTGCAGGTGCTCGCCCGTGACGGCGCAAACGTGCAGCAGTCGCGTGCGGCCTTCTCCAGCCCGGACGACTACGACGCCGTCGTCGGGCGTCATGTCGAGGTCGGCGACGCCGCGCGTCGGGCGGTTGCCTTGCTCGACGCCGCGGCGGCGCCGGGCGGCGAATTCACCGTCATCTGCGACCCGGCCTTGGCGGCGGTCTTCGCGCACGAGGCGTTCGGCCACCTGTCCGAGGGCGACAACGTCCACGAGAACGAGCGGCTGCGCGACATCATGGTGCTCGGCAAGCGCTTCGGTCGCCCCATCCTCAACATTGCCGACGGCGCGGCGATTGGTGGTCAACCCGGCAGTTTCCGCTACGACGACGAGGGGACGCCGACGCGGCGCACGGACCTGATCCGTGATGGCGTTCTCGTCGGGCGCCTGCATTCGCGCGAGACGGCCGGCAAGATGGGCGAGGCCGCCACCGGCAACGCGCGTGCGCAGTCGTACCGTCACGCACCCATCGTGCGCATGACGAACACCTGCATCGAGGCCGGCGACAGTTCCTTCGACGAGATGGTTGCCGAGACGAAGTTGGGCATCTTCTGCCGAGACTGGTACGGCGGGCAGACGACGCACGAGCAGTTCTCGTTCGGTTGCGCCGAGGCGTGGATGATCCGTGACGGCAAGTTGGCCGAACCGCTCCGGGGCACCACCCTCTCCGGGAACCTGTTCACGACCCTCGAGAACATTGACATGGTGGGGCGCGATTTCGAGTGGACCGAGGCGGGTGGCATGTGCGGCAAGGGTGGGCAGAACGCGCCGGTCGGTCAGGGCAGCCCGTACATCCGCATCCAGAACGCTCTCATGGGAGGCAAGTGATGGCAACCATGACACTTGCCGACCTGTCGCTCGCTGAGGTCGCCAGCCAGCTGCTTGACCGAACGAACGGCCGGGTGGCGCAGGCCGAGGTGTACGGCTACGACACGACCAGCACGCCGGTTGACTTCGAGGCAAACCGCCTGAAGTCGCTCGAGACCAAGGATTCCCGCGGCATCGCCTTGCGTGTCATCTGCGACGGAAAGATTGGCTTGGCGGCGACAACCCGCCTGCGGACCGGTGCCGACCTCGACCAGGTGGTCGCCGATGCCGTTGCGCTCGCAGCCTTCGGCGCTGAAGCGCGCTTCGAGCTGCCGTCCCGCATCGACGCGACCCCGGTTGACGTGTTTGACCCCGCGACCGAGGCTATCACCGTGGAGGCGATGGTCGGTCTCGGGCAGCAGATGATTGACCACGTGCGCGCGTACGACGGCGACATCCTGTGCGAGGCCGGAGTGCGTCGGGCTGTCGAGACGACCGTCATCCTCAACTCGCGAGGCGGCCACGGCACCTACAAGAAGTCCAGCTACGCCTTGGTCATCGGCGGGCAACTCATCAGGGGGCAGGACTTCCTCTCGATCTGGGAGTACGACACCCGGTGCGGCACCGACATCGACGCCATGGCCCTCGCTCGCGCAGCCGTCGAGAAGTTTGAGATTGCCAAGCCGATTGCGACAGTGCGCACGGCTAGCCTCCCGGTTATCTTCACCCCGCGCGGCGTCGCGTCCGTACTGCTCTCCCGCTTCGGCGTCAGCCTGTCTGGCAAGTCGGTCCTGCAAGGCAGTTCGGCGTTGTCCGACAAGCTTGGCACCGCAGTATTCGACCCGCGCCTCACAATCACTGATGACGCCACCGTCCCGCGGGTGCCGAGGTCATCGCCGTTTGACGACGAAGGCACGCCGACGCGCCCGCACACACTCGTTGGGAATGGCGAAGTTCGCGCCTTCTACTACGACCGCCAGACCGCCGGTCTTGCGGGGACCGAGACGACCGGCCATGGCTACCGTAGCCCTGAGTCCCTGCCCGGGCCATCGACAAGCGTCGTGCGGATTGCGCCTGGCGGCACTTCCGTAGCCGACTTGGTTGGGGGCGTCGATGAGGGGCTGCTTGTCGAGAGCATGACGGGAACCTTCGCCGGGAACGTCTTCTCCGGCGACTTCTCCGGCAACGTCCATATCGGCTTCAAGATCGAGGGCGGGAAGGTCGTCGGTCGCGTCAAGGACACGATGGTCGCCGGGAACATCTTCGCGGACATGAAGGATCTTGGCGGCCTCTCGGACGTCGCCGAGTGGGTGGGCGGAGGCGTGCAATCCCCGCACATCCTGTTCCGGTCGCTGGGCGTCTCCTCGAAGACGTGACCGTCGACGAGGTGGGTCTAGTTCGTCGGGTTCGGAACGGTCACGATGCGGCGTGATCCGGACTCTGATGACGCGGCAACGTTCGGGCGGCTGCGGAGCGCCCCCCGTGAACGCGCAGCGCTTGGCCGAGGTGCACGAGACGTGCCGCGATCACGCCGGGGACGCAGCGTGCCGCCGTCGTCGTGGGATGAGCCCGCCGACGCTGTGCCACCGTACCAGTTTGAGCCTCGCCATCTGAGGCGACGCCGTGGTCGGACGCGACGGCTGGAATGGGTCATCAGTTCGGCCGGCGTTGCCATCATGGCGGCCATCGCGTGGGCGTGGCTCTCCGGATCCGGCGCGGCAACCGCTACCCCGGCGTCGACGGCCACCCCGACCTCGCGACTGACCCCAACAGCTGCCCCGACCGCCGTCCCGACGGCCACGACGGCGCCCGCAATCTCGTTCTCCACGTCTCGGTTCGAGGCGGACCCTGCACTCGTGGCGGGTGCCGCTTCGACCGGGGTACCCAACCTCTCGGGCGAGGCCGGCATCATCGTGGACGTCGGTGGGGCGGAAGTCCTTTACGCCAAGCAACCACGCAAGCGACTGCTGATCGCAAGCACGACCAAGATCATGACGGCCATGGTTGCGGTCGACCGCGCCCCGCTCGATCGCCTCATCACCGTCTCGGAGATGGCGGCCAAGATGGAGCCGAACAGCATGGGGCTGAAGGCGGGTGAGCAACTGACGCTCGAGGAGCTCCTCTTCGGGATGATGCTTGACTCCGGGAATGATGCTGCTGAGGCAATCGCGGAGGGCGTTGGCGGTGGGGGAGGTGCCGGACGTGATCGCTTCGTTGGTTGGATGAATGACAAGGCCCGCACCCTTGGTCTCGCCGACACGAGCTTTGCGAATCCTGCGGGACTCGATGATCCGAAGCAGTACTCGACCGTGTACGACCTGTCGGTGATGGGCGCGACACTCCTCAAGTACCCGCAGCTGCGTACCATCGTGGGCACGAAGGCGAAAGTCATCGAAAGCAGCAAGGAACCCGGCCATGTCCACGGCTGGTTCCGTCCGGCCAACCTCAATGGCCTCCTATCGTCATACGCCGGGTCCATCGGCATCAAGCCTGGCTACACCGAGGACGCTGGCTACACCCTCGTCGGCGCCGCCGAACGTGACGGGCGCACGCTTATCTGCGTCACGTTGAATTCGCGAGCGCACGTCACCGACTGCGCACGCTTGCTTGAGTTCGGCTTCCGGCGGGCCGCCGAACTCGCGAAGGCGACGCCCGTGCCCCCCGCACCTCGAACGTAGCGCGACGGCCGCGTACCGCCAACCGTTGCATTCCCATGCGAGTGCTGATTACTGGGGGTGCCGGCTTTATCGGTGGCACCCTTGCGCGCGCCCATCGAGACCGCGGCGATCACGTCGTCGCACTCGACAGCCTGGTGACCGGTGTTGCCTCGCAGGTACCCGACGGCATCGAACTCGTGCAGGCCGACATCCGCGACCCCGACCTGCCCGCCATCATCCGGTCCCGTGGGCCATTCGACCTCGTCAGCCATCACGCGGCGCTCAAGGATGTGCGCTTGGCTCTCCTTGACCCGCGCGCCGATGCGGACGTGAATGTCGTTGGCACGCTGAACGTCATTCGCGCCGCCGTCGATACAGGAGCCGGACGCCTGACGTTTGCGTCGTCGGCAGCGGTGTACGGCGACCCGCCATCGTTCCCGACCGATGAGGACGCGCCAATCGTGCCGATCTCGCCGTACGGCATTGGGAAGTACGCCGGAGAGTTGTACGGGCGCTACTTCGCCCATGCGCGAGGCCTACCGGTGACGGCGTTCCGGTACGGCACGGTCTTTGGTACGCACACTCCAGAAGCAAGTGAAGCCGGGGTGATTGCCATCTTCGCGCGCCGGATTGTCGCCGGTGAGGGCGTGGTGATCTACGGGGACGGCCTGCAGACGCGCGATTTTGTGCACGTTGACGACATTGTGCGCGCAAACCTTGCGGTCGCGGACGCGTCGCCGCCCGATCCCTTCGTCGCCTTCAACGTTGCGACCGGGGTTGAGACGAGTGTGGTCGATCTCGCTTCGCACATGGGTGCGTTGGTCGAACATCCGCTCATCGTGCGTCACGAGGCGGCGAAGGCGGGCGAAGTGCGACGGAACCGCATGGACGCCTCGCGGTTGCATGCGGCGACCGGGTGGGTGCCCCAGGTCGATATGGATTCCGGGCTTGTGGCTGTCATCGACGCCGCCCGTGAACGCTTCGGCGCGTGACCGTACTCGTCGTCGGGGCCGGCTACATCGGCTCGTCCCTGATTGCAGCCTGCCTTCGCGCCGGCGAACGGGTTGTCGCCCTTGAGAGCGGGTTCTCCACTGACCTCAGCGCGGTGGCGGGGCTTGGCGCGCTCGGTGACCTCACGCTCGTGCGGGGCGACGTGCGCGAACGGCGGGCAGTTGACGAGGCGCTCGAGGTTGCTGGCTCGGTGACAATGGTTCACGTTCTCGCGGCGCAAGCAAGCGCAAGCCCGGACGCGGCGCCGGCGGAGTACACCGAGGAGGTCAATCTCCGGGGTCCGCGCCATGTCATCGAGGCGTCGGTGATGCACGCGCGGGCACGTGGCGATGCGCTCCCGCCGATTACGTACGCCAGCTCCTTTCATTGCTACGGGCCGGACCTGGCCGGTGTCGTTGATGAACGACGCCCGTACGGCGCGCAAGGTGACCTGTCGCATCTCTCAAAACTGTATGCCGAAAAGTTGGGTGAGATGCACGCGCGGCGTGATGGAATCACGTTTGTGCCGGTGCGACTGGGGATCACGTATGGCGTCGGGCCGGTCATGAAGCGTGACCGACGGTTCGTAACGGTGCCCCACGCGTTCTGCTTGCGGCGCCTCGCCGGCGAACCGGTGGTCGTGACGGCGTCTGGTGCGCGCCCCCTTGCCTTCTGCCACCTGGACGATGCCGTCGCGGCAATCCGTCTTGCCGCTGTCGACCTGCCCGCCGGAGCCTATGCCCCGGCGAACGCGGCGACCGAAGTGCTCACCGCCCACGAGGTGCGCGAGGCCGTCGACCTGGCGGCGCGCCGTGCCGGGTACTCGGTCCCCGACGAAGGCCCGGTTCCCGCCGTGTCGTCGCGCTTCACCGTCTCGTCGCGCCTGCGTGAAGTGGGATGGGCCCCCCGCCGCCAGATGCCCGAGGCAATCGCGGATGTTCTGTCGCACTTTGGCGAGACGATCGCGTCGTGACGGATGCCGATTCAATGACACCCGGGAGGTCTGGGGCGCGTTCCCGCATCGAGATGCCGGACACCATCGTGCGCCCTGTCATCCCCGGGGTCCTCCTGAAGGCGAGGCCGGTTGGGGCCCAGTTGGCCGACCGTCTCGCCGACCCGGTTCCGGACGGCATGGAACTATACGTGCATGAATCAGACGTTGCTGGTGAGCCCGGAGACGACCGCTGGCGCGAACTCCTGCATGGGCACGTCACGTCGGTCGCGCCGCTCGTGCCTCCGGGGTTCCGATGGATTGTCGAGGGGCCGGTCTGGGCTCTCGACGGCGCCTTATTCGGACTCGGCGGGAATCGGGCGATCGATCGCCTTCTCGTCGAAAGGCTCGTGACGATCGCCACAGACATTGGTGCGTGGGCGGTCAATATCCATGCCGTGGACGGCACCGACGATCCGACGGTCATCAACCCAGGAGCGCGCGTCCGCGCCATTGACCGCGCGGTACCGTTCCTCGCGTGGTACACCCGGACTTGCCGTGATGCCGGGTTGGTTCCGCTCGTCGAGAATGTCCCGCCCATCTGCCGAATGCGACGCGAGGCGTACGTCTTCACGCCGTATGGGGTGGAGCCAGGCGACATGCGTGCCCTCGTCGCGGCCGTTCCTGGCTTGAGGGTGACGCTAGACCTGTCGCACGCCCAACTCGCGGTCAACGCCTTGCGTGGTGACCTACCGGAGCCGGGAGCCCCGCCTGCCGTGCGCATGGCGGCCGACGCCTACCGCCGACGCGGCGCAGCCACCGGCACCCTGACGCTCGACGACTTCATCCAGGTACTCATCGACGACGTGGACAATGTCCATGTCGCAAATGCCTCCGGCCTGCTTGACGAGGGCGCGCCATACGATCGTGGTGACGCGAACTTGGACAGCGCCATCCGGCGCCTGGCCCCGGTTGTCACGTCGTTCGTCACCGAACCGCTCGATCCAGACGAGTCGCACGGCGTGGAGAAGCGACGCATGCAGGCCTCCCTCCACGCCTGCCTTGGCACGCGACCCGGCGATGCGCGCACGGCAGTTGCGGCGGTCGCCCGATGACCGCCCAGAACCCCGTCCCCATCGATTGGGCCGCCGTGACCGGTCGGCCGCAACCAACGCTTGACCGTGCCGCAATCCAGGCTCGCCTCGGCGGTCAGGTGGTTGCAATTACTGGCGCCGGTGGGTCACTCGGGGCGCCACTCGCCCACGCCGTTGCCGACGCCGGACCGTCGCGCCTGATCGTGATCGACTGGCACGAAAGCAGCCTCTTTCGCCTGCGACAGGCTCTCGGCGCCTCCCATCCCCAAGTTCATGTCGACGCGATCCTTTCAGACGTGCGGGATGCCTCGCGATTGCGTCGTGCCTTTGCCCGGGCGACGCCATCGACGCTTTTCCATCTCGCCGCATACAAGCACGTGCCATGGGGTGAGGAGGATCCGACCGCCTTTGCTTCCGTCAACGTCGTCGGCGCCCGTGCCGTCATCGAGGCGGCGTCGGCGGCCGGTGTGGCGCGCGTTGTCTACCCCTCCACCGACAAGGCCATTGATCCTCCGAGCCTCTATGGCGCGACGAAGCGCCTCGTCGAGGCGCAGTTCCGGGGCGCCGTCGCGTCTGGCGGGCCAGCGTGCACCCTCGTCCGGTTCGTGAACGTGCTCGGGAGCCAGGGATCGGCCCCGGAGACGTTCGTCCGCCTGTTGCGCGCCGGGCAGTCGGTGACGGTGACCGACCCCGCAATGCGGCGCTACTGGATCACCCCGTCGCATGCCACCTTGCTCCTCCTGCATGGCGCTTGCCTCGACGACCGCGCCGTGGTTGTCGCACCCGATGCCGGCGACGAGATCACCGTCGTGGAGATCGCCGCGCGCCTGGCGCGAATCGTGGTGCCTGGCCACGATCCGGACATCCGGGTGACCGGCGCCCGTCCCGGTGAACGGCTTGCCGAACCACTTGTCGCACCGCACGAGTGGCTCGTGGACGTGGGTCTGGAGGGAATACTTGCCGTGCGGGGCACGACGCCGGTAGACGGCACGGCTGTCGTGGCGGCGGTTGACCGGCTCGTTGCGCTCCTCGCCCTCGATGCGCCGGACGCCGACGTGCGCGCAGCGCTCTTCAATGACACCTGGTCGGTACCCTAGCCGGACCCCATGCCGGACCTCCTTGAACGGCACCTGCCCATCGCGGCCACGTTTGCCGTTGCACTTTTCGCCGCAGGCTTCCTGACCCCTGCAGCGATGCGGTGGAGCGTTCTGGTTGGGCTTGTCGATCACCCTCGCGCCGGTGAGGAGCAGCGCACCAGCGTGCCTCGCGCCGGGGGTCACGCGATCTATCTCGCATTTGTCGTCGGCGTCCTCGCAAGCCTTGCCATGGTCTCGCGCGACGATCGTGAGTGGGTTCGCCTGACCGGACTCGGTGCGGGAATGGCGGTCCTGGTCCCGTTTGCCGTCTGGGACGACTTTCGTCGTCTCGGTCCGTTCGTGCAACTCGTTGCGCAACTCGCCTGCGCCACCGTTCCGGTCCTGTTCGGCATCACGATGAACAGCATCTCGAACCCGCTCGCCCCCCCGCCCTTCGGTGGCCAGATCCCCCTGCCGGAGTGGGTTGCCATCCCGGCCACCATCACGTGGCTCGTGCTCATGATGAACAGCATGAACTGGCTCGACACGATGGACGGCCTTGCCGGCGGCGTTGGGGCAATCGCGTCCGTCTTCCTCGTCGTCGTCTGCGTCGGCCTTGACCAAGGGTCAATCGCCTTGTTGCCCGCCGCCCTCGCCGGGGCGTGCCTCGGCTTCATCCCGTTCAACTTCCACCCGGCGAAGGTCTTCATGGGCACGACTGGCTCGATGTTCCTCGGCTACGCTCTCGGCGTAATTGGCGTCATCGGGGGCGCCAAGGTCGCGAGCACGATGCTTGTGCTCGGCGTTCCAGTGCTTGACGCGATCTTGGTCATTGTCCAGCGGCTTGCCGGTGGTCGCAGCCCGTTCCACGGGGGCGACAAGGCACACCTGGTGCACCAGTTGCGGCTTGCTGGGTTAGGGACACGCCAGGTCGCGTTGCTGGTGTACGCCCTGTGCGCCCT
>CAILQO010000349.1 GCA_903836285.1 uncultured Chloroflexota bacterium | reverse complement strand
TTGTCGTGGGGGAGATGCGCTCCAATTGCCCAAGCGCAGAGACACGGAGGTTGCCGGCGACGACCACGTCCTGACCGGCAGCGCGCAACATCGCTCCGGTGAGCGTGGTCGTGGTGGTCTTGCCCTTCGTACCAGTGATCCCGACAACGCGTTCTGTCGGGCATGCGGCAAGGAAGAGCGACATCTCCATAAGAACGGGGATGCCCCTTGCCTCCGCAGCCTGGACGAATCCCGATTCCCGTGGCACGCCGGGGTTCCGGATCACCAAGTCCACGCGATCTAGGTCGGCGTCGTCATGCCGCCCAAGCGTGAACGAGATGTCGTAGCCCTCGAGGGCAGCCACCGAGTGCGCAAGCCGCTCGGGGGTCTGCAGGTCGGTGACAATCACTGACGCACCGGATCGCGCGAGGTAGCTCGCGACGCCAACCCCACCGCCGTGGACGCCGAGGCCGAGTACCAACGCGCGCCGACCCGCGACTGAGAACGAATTCGCCGCGCCATGCGAGGCGGACGCACCTCGTCCCCAGATCATCCCGCCTCCCGGCACGTGGCGCCGAACGGTCGGGCGCAGAGCCTTAGTCGCAGTATACTTATGTCGAGCGGTGCGCTTCGCAACGGGCCTGACGGAGTGTCCCCCGACCGCTCCACGTGGGGCCAACACCGCCGGCGATGGACGACTACCAACCTGCCGAACGGCCCTATCCGAGTCCGGCGAACCAGCGCCGCACTGGAGAGATCTGGAAGGCGAGGCTCGGCCTCGGTTTCGTTGTGGCGCTCACGCTCGTGAGCTCCGCTGTCCTGTTCCGTTTGGCCGGACTCGGCGTTGCCGCCGCAATCAGTCCATTCCAAGCGGCACCAACGTCGACCCCGCTGGGTGGGGCACGGGCCACGACGGTGCTGGTAACGCCGACGACCTTGCCCGTCCCCGCGGTGGCGGGCACTCCCGGCGGGCAGACGCCGATACCGGGTCAACCCGCACCACCTGCCGCCGCAGGCCCGGGCCAACCGGCCCCCGGCGGTCCGACACCCACGAGGGCCCCATCCCCCGCAGTCGTGCCGACGGCTACCGTGGCAACGACCGCCGGACGAGAGCATGTGGTGGCAAGCGGCGACACGCTGGGTGCGATTGCCGCGAAATACGGCACAAACGTGGACGCTCTGGTTCGCCTGAACGACTTCAAGGACAAGAACCAGACGCTCAACATCGGGCAGAAGATCAAGGTCCCCTAATCGCCACGAGCGCTACCCCCGTTGGTACCCTGCTCCCTTGACGGCCGGATCAACCGCACCGGCCCTGCCATCGCAGGTGCCCTCCCGGGGCATCGTGCCAAACCCGCCGGAGCGAGACCGGACAGGAGATTCCGCGATGAGCGCAGCACGTGCCGGATTTATCGGCCTCGGAAAGATGGGCCGTCCCATGGCCTTGAACATCATGAAGGCCGGGTTCCCCTTGGTGGTGGCCAATCGAAGCCAAGCGGTCGTCGCTGACGTCGCTTCACAAGGGGCCACAGCGGCCAAGTCACCGGCCGAAGTCGCCACGCACGCCGAACTCGTGTGCCTCTGCCTCCCCATGCCTTCGCACGTCGAGGAGGTGGTTCTGGGCCCAAACGGCGTAATTGAAGGGATCCAACCCGGAGCAATCGTCGTCGACTTCAGCACGATTGGCCCGTCGACGTGCCGTCACGTCGCCGAGAAGCTCGCCGAGAAGGGCGCGCATTACATCGACGCCCCAGTGTCCGGAGGGACCACCGGAGCCGCCGCCGCCACGCTAACCGTGATGGTGGGCGGCGCCCAATCGGACTTCGACCGAGCTCTTCCACTGCTGCAATCGGTCGGCAAAAAGATCGTGCATGCGGGACCGGTCGGGGCTGGCGCCGTCGTCAAGCTCATGAACCAGCTGCTCGTGGCGATCAACCTTGCGGGGGCGGCAGAGGCGATGGTCGTGGGCACCAAGGCCGGCGTTGACCCTACGCTGCTGTACGAGACAATCGCCTCGGCAACCGGCAATAGTTTCCAGATGGCCCGTAACTTCCCCGACCTGATCCTGAAGGGCAACTTCGCGCCGATGTTTTCCGTGAACCTCCTGCACAAGGATGTGAACCTCGGTGTGGAGGTCGGTCGGGAACAGCACGTACGCACTCTCCTCTCGGACCTCGTGCTAGGCGTTTTCGCAGAGGCCCGCGACGCCGGCCATGGCGAGGAGGACATTGCCGCCGTCATCCGCCCGCTCGAGGCTCTTGCCGGCGTCGAAGTACGGGCACACTAGGGCCCTCCCGGCCACGCGAGGGCGGGTCATGCGCTTGCGCCACCTTGCCCTCGCGCACTTCCGCCGGTTCGGCGCACTTGCCCACGAGTTCGCACCCGGCCCAACCGTCGTCTGGGGTGACAACGGCGCCGGCAAATCGAACCTGATCGAAGCAGCCTACCTCCTCGCGACTACCCGGTCCCCGTACACCTCCAGCGAACGCGACCTCATCTCTTGGAACTGCCCACACCGGCCCGCCTTTGCCCGAACAATCGGCGTGTGCGAGGGTGCGCGGCACAACGCGACCATCGAGCTGCGCCTCGTCGAGCCGGACACTCGCGGACCGGCCATCGACAGCGATCCAACCGGCGATTCCTACCACCCGTCATCAGTGCGTCGGCGAGCGATCATTGACGGTCGACCCCGTGCCATCGGTGACGTCCTGGGCAATCTCATCGCCGTCCACTTCTCCCCCGAGGGCGTCGACTTAGTCGCTGGCGCGAGTGAGGGCCGGAGACGGTTCCTCGACATCGCGCTCGCACAGGTCGATCGCGCGTATGTGCGCGCCCTGCGCCGCTACCAGCGCGCGATCGTGCAGCGGAACGCGATGTTGCGTCGGCTCCGGGAGGAGCCGTCACTTGGCGCGGCGCTCCTCGACCCGTGGGACGCGGAGGCGGCGGACTCGGGCGCGGTCGTTGTCGCCTGCCGGCGCAGGGCGATCGCCCGCCTCAACGCCGCGTTGGCCACCCTCGACACCGACTCACCCGGCTCGGCGCCGATTCGCGCGGAATACATGCCATCGGTCGATCTCCGATCGATTGACGAGCCGGAAGGGCCGTACATGAAGGGATGGGATGACGCTGACCCGGTCATCGGCGCAATCCGGGTGCTCGCAACAAATGCGCTGCGGGCGACACGCAGTCGAGACCGCGCCGCTGCTACCACGTTGGTGGGTCCCCATCGTGACGACTTCGCCGTCCGTGCAGGCCGTGTCGACCAACGGACCTACGGGTCTCGGGGGCAGCAACGTACCGCCGCCCTCGCACTGAAGGTCGCTGAAGCGCGGTTCATGACGGAGGTCGCTGGCGAACCCCCAGTCCTCCTGCTTGACGACGTCATGTCAGAACTCGATCCCGGGCGTCGGGCGTTCGTTGAGTCCCTTGCGTGCACGGTGGAGCAGTCGATCGTTACCGGAACGGAGTCGGGTGTCTTCAGCTCGCGGTTCCGAGCATTGGCGTCGACGTTTTGCCTGCGCGACGGGCGGCTCGAACCTGCCTAACCAGTCGCTCTGAGGAAGTGCGTCGCTCTGGAAGGGTGGTACGCTGATCAGTGAAACCTTGTCACTGACAACTTCCACGCCTGTGACGACGACCCAAGCTGCCACAAGACCTCGCCCGGGTTCAGCCCGTGCACGACAGGAAGCGTCACTCGCGGCACAACGTGACGCCAGGGTGCGTTCCGCCCGCAATCGCCAAGTGCGCTACGTTGGGGGCGGTGCCGCGGTCCTTGCACTCCTTGGGTCGCTCACGTACTGGACGATGTCGCCAGCTTCAACGGCGATCGGTGACCTTCAAGAGTTCCCGATCCAGGGTCGCACCCATATTCAGCGCGGGCAGAGCCACCCTGCATACAACAGCACGCCCCCAACCTCGGGTTGGCACTATGCCGACCAAGTCGCATCGCCGGGCGTCCACGCGGAACCGATTCCAAACGAGGTGCAAGTTCATAACCTCGAACACGGTGAGGTCATGGTGCAGTACGACTGCCCGTCGGGTTGCCCGGACACGGTCGCCGCACTCGAGCGAATCGTGAGGTCATATCCAAAGAAGGTCATCCTTGCGCCGTACCCGGGCATCGGCAAGGCAATCGCGCTCACCAGCTGGGGGCGCCTGATCTACCTTGACACCCCAGACGAGCAAGCGATCCGCGCCTTCGTCAAGGCGTACAAGGACAAGGGTCCGGAGTACTTTCCGGACGAGCCGATGGCGTCCCCGTGAGTTCCGAATATGCGGATCCTGATGTGCACGGCGGCGGCGCATCCTCCGGCGAGGCTGCCAGTCCAGACCCGTCATTGGCCCGCCCCGCCATGCGCCGACATCGACCGGGTGTCAGAACGTTCCTGATCGTTGTCTCAGCTATCTCAGTTATCTACGTGGCGACGTTCATTCGCGGATTGTGGTGGCAGTGGAAAGGGATTATTCTCGCCCAACCGGCCTCCGCGCCAACGGTGATCGACGCGCCTCGTGGTGCCGAGCCACGTGGGGGAAACACAAGCAGCAGCCAGGGAGCTGCCCAACCTCCAAATCCGGCGCGCAAGCCCCTCGCGCGCACCGACACCCCCGCGCCCCGAAATACCACTGACGACCGCGGCGTCACCTACGACGGTGAAGGTGTAGCGGTCATGGGCATCGACGCTGACCCCAGCGGGGTCTACAACGTCCCACCGGGGCGCCAAGTCCGGATTGGTGGACCTGCGGGCTCGTTGTACGACGTTGGGGACGGAGGAAAACTCACCCCCGCCGCCAAGCGGTAGCTGCCCGCCTCACCGGTTTCTCAGAGAATTCTGAACCACCGCTTCAGAAGGCGTCCCTATACTCGCCTGAAGGGCCGGAGAGACTGACGTCGATTTCGTGCGTGTGCGAAGACGTCACCCCCGACCGAAAGGCGAGACCCATGGCCGTCTTCGAAAAGCTCGCATCCTTTGTGGGGCGCCGGTGGCGGTCGCTGCTGGTGGTGCTGATCCTCAGCGCAGCGTTCTTCCTGTGGTTCGTGCCGAACTACGATACGGCGATGCCGTACGTCCTTTATGGGGCGTACCTGCTCTTCCAGTTGCTGTTCGCCGTCCTCTTCATGATCATTCAGTTCGCAGCCCTGTTCTGGTTCCTCGGCCGCGGGCGGACCTACTGGGTAATGCCTGGTGAGACTGGGGTCGGTTTCAAGGATTACCGCGGTCAGAAGGACGTGCTGGAGACTGCCGAACGCTGGGTCACCTTGCTCCGTGGTGTCAAGGATTTCAAGCGGATGGGAGGCGAGGTGAGCCGGGGCCTCCTGCTCGTCGGACCGCCCGGCACGGGGAAGTCCTATCTTGCCCAAGCAATCGCCACCGAGGCGGGGGTTCCGTTTGGGTACACCTCCGCGGCCTCATTCCGCGCAATGTTCATGGGCATGGACGTGCTCATCGTCTGGCGCCTCTACCGCAAGGCCCGGAACCTCGCGAAGAAGCACGGGGCGTGCATCTTGTTCATCGACGAGATTGACGCCATCGGTGCCGCGCGCACCTCGGGGATGATGGGCGGTGGTGGCCTCATGGGCGGTTTCATGGGCGGCGGTGGAGCCCTGAACCAGCTTCTCATGGAAATGGACCCCCCACGCCTCAACGAGGGCTGGAAGGATCGGCTGTTACGGCGTTTGGGCATCCTCCGGCGCCCGGCCATCCGGCCGAACGTAGTGACGATGGGAGCGACCAACATTGTTGAGACTCTCGACGCTGCGCTCCTCCGTGCCGGGCGATTCGACCGGCAGCTGACTATCGACGCACCTGACGCTGAAGGGCGCAAGGACATCATCGAGTACTACCTGTCGAAGGTTCGGCATGAGGACATGCCCATCGACCGCATGGCCGGCGACACGATTGGATATACGCCGGTCACGATCAAGTACATCGTGAATGAGGCCACGGTTGTTGCGCACTTCAACGGGCGTGACGCGATCTCCTACGCGGATTTCACTGAGGCTCGTGAGGCGCACGAATGGGGGATCAAGCAGCCCATCCGCGGGATGAAACTTGAGGAGAAGCGTCGGATTGCCTACCACGAGGCCGGGCATGCGTTCGCGATGGCGACCCTGCAACGCGAGATGTTCCGAGTATCGAAGGTCACGATCCAACGCCATGGTAGGGCCCTCGGTTTCGCCGCACCGAAGCCTATTGAGGAACGGTACACGCAGACGAATGATGAGGTTCTGTCAGAGATCCAAGTCTGCTTGGCCAGTCGCGCAGCCGAGGAACTGTTCCTGAACACCCAGCTCACTGGGGTGACCAGTGACCTCTCCCACGCAACTCGCCTTGCTCATGCCTATCTCGGTGTGTACGGGATGGGAGGGAGCTTCTACTCCCACCTCGTTGGCGGCGGAATGATGGGGAGCCTGCCAGATAAGAAGCGTGCTGAACAGCTTCTCGACGAGCAGTACACGCGTGTGAAAACGCTCCTTGCTGTGCATTCCGAGACCGTGCACGCGATTGCCCAGGCGCTCATTCAGCGAGGAGAGCTACTCGGCGACGACATCCAGCGCATCATCGACGAGAAGGAGCGTGAGCGCCAGAGCCAGGACACAACCTTGCGTGAGGACACACGCAGAATTGCGTACCACGAGGCTGGACATGCAGTAGCGCAAGCCATCCTCCTCCGCCGTCAAGACATCGGGCGCGTCTCGATCGTCAGTACGACTGAGGCACAGACGTTCAATGAACTGCGTCCCCTCATCGGGCAACAAACATATTCGCGGCAGGAAGTGCTGGCCGAAATTCAGGTGAAACTCGCCAGCCGTGCGGCTGAGGAACTGTTCCTCGACCTCGTACTTGACAACTCGGCAACCGATATCAAGCGTGCTCGCGACCTCGCACGGTACGTGATCTCGTACATGAACCCTTCCGACGCCCTCTTCGTACACGAACCAGACGCTGCGCCGGAGGATGAGCGGCCCGTTGTCGCTGGTAGCGACAACCGTGATGGGGTTGATGAGCCACAGTCCCGCGCGTCGCGTCCACGGCGGTCATCAGCTGGCACCGATGCCCGGGTTCGCCGGGAAGTCGATCAGCTCCTTCACGAGCAGTACGACGTGGTCAAGTCGCTCCTTCGCGAGTGCGAGGCGGAAGTCCACCGCCTGGCACGCGCGCTTGCAGAAAAGGGGGAGCTATCCAGCGCCGACGTCCGGCGGATCCTGAACGGAAAGCTCACAGCCCGCATCCCAGCGACTGCGCCGTACCTGCCATCTGAGCACGGGTCTTCCAGTCACGGTCGTGAGGAGGACGGGCAGTCACCGATAGGGGAACCAGTAGGCGAAGTCATTGTTCCGGCTGTGTATGCCGCAACGGCACCGGACGGGCACGGGGTCTAGCCTCAGGCGCGACCCGGAAAGTCCGAAGCGAGGGCCCGTCTGACCGCCAAGGTCACGCGGGCCCGTTCGCGTTGCCGGGTACGGTCCCTACGCGCGCGGCTGTGCGCTGGAGCCGAGGGGGTACCTCGCCGGCATGCCAGGTCGCCTTGGGTAGTCGACAGACACGTCACCCGTCCGGACCATCGTCACGACTGCACGGTTTGGCAACACGTCCTCCGGGATACGTGTCACCCGCGCGACGACGCCACCCAACATGGCAAGCGCAGCCTCGGTTGACGGCATCTCCGCCTCGACCGCAGTCCACGTCTTCAGCGCGATGGCGACGCCTCCCGGGCGCACCAGCGGCAGGAGAAGCTCTGCCAACACCGACAGAGGCGCCACGGCACGTGCCGTGGCCACGTCGAACTGCCCACGCCATCCCGGGTGGTGGCCGACGGTCTCCGCTCGACCAGTCATGGCCCAAGCGTTCTCGATACCAGCGTGACGGACCGCTTCATCGACCCACCGGGCCTTGCGCTCCGTCGCATCGAGCAAGGTCATCCCAACGTAAGGCAGGACAACCGCCAGCGGGACCCCGGGGAACCCGGCACCGGTGCCAACGTCGATGAAACGGGCACCGTGCAGCGGGCGCGCCGCGAGTCCAACCATTGCCGTAAGCGAGTCAATGAACAGCTTGTCAGCGACGTCGATTGGCGCGACGATCGAGGTCAGGTTCTGAGTCTGACGACCTTCGGCGAGCAAGGTAGCGTACGCATCAAACTTGTGGAGCGCTCGCTCGTCCACAGGTAAACCCAACCGGTCACAAGCGAGACGAATGCGCTCGCGAGGAAGCGCAGGCCGCATCACCTTCCGGACAGCGCCCCGGCGACCGGATCAAGGCCGTCCACGTCTGCAACCGGCGCATGCGCGAGCAGCGCTCGCGTCAATGCATTGGCGAGCGTGACCGCCGGGTGATCAATCACTCCCGCGTACTGCCATGGCCAGTAGGACAGCCTGGCCTTGCCAATGATGTACTCCCGCGGCAGCCAATCCCAGATGTGCGAGTCATGGCTGTTGTCGCGGTTGTCACCGAGAACGTAGTAGTGGTTCTCAGGCACCTGCTTCTTTTCGTAACGATAAGAACCCGGAACACTGATGTACGGTTCGTTAAGGGCTCGTCCATCCACAAGGACGCGGCGATCCCGAATCTCGATTGTCTCGCCCGGCAGGGCGATGACCCGCTTGACAAAGTCGCGCCTTGGATCGAGTGGGAACCTGATCACGACCACGTCGCCCCGGTCCGGGTCCCCCATCCGGTACGACATCTTATCCACCAGGATGTACTGGCCGGTATGGAGGTTCGGCTCCATGCTGAACCCTTCGACGCGGTAGTTCTGGAGGGTAAGCCTCACGCCGAGAAAGATTGCGAGGGTGAGGAGTGCCGTCTCCACAACCTCGCGGATCGCGGCTTTGTAGGGAAATGTCGTCACGACGGCACCATCTCGAAGCGTATCAGCGGAGGGCCGGGGCCAAGCAGGGCACAGCCTCAAGGCGCGCGAATGGTCGCACCTCCGAACCCTCCCCAAGTGCCCCACCAAGACGTCGCGCCGAAGACGCAGACGCTACCTACAGGGCACCCGCCTCAATCGCCTTGCGCACGTCGCGCAGGAAGGCCCCGCCCGGGGCACCATCCACGATGCGGTGGTCAATCGTCAGCGACAGCGTCACCATCGACCGTACTACCAACGCGTCGTCAATGACCGCCGGGCGCTTGGCAATCCGCCCGACGCCAAGAATGGCTGCCTGTGGCGGATTGACGATCGGCGTGAACGCGTCAACTTCCATCTGCCCGAGGTTGGTCACGGTAAAGGTCCCACCCTGAAACGCATCAGGGTCGAGGCGCCCGCCACGGGCGGCCTCGGCGAGGTCCGCCACTTCCTGGGAGATTGCTTGAAGGGGCTTGCCATCTGCGCCACGCACGACTGGTACGACGAGACCGTTATCGAGCGCAACCGCGACCCCAACGTTGATTTCCTGCCACTCCACAACTTCGGTGCCACCCGTACCTTCAACCATGCTGCTGTTCAGCCGTGGATGGTCGCGAAGAGTGCGCGCAACAATCGCCACGATCAGGTCGGTATACGTCGGCGGTCGGTGTCCGTAGACTTTGGCGGCCGGTACCAAGGCCCCGCGCAGGGCAACGAGTGCCGTTGCATCAGCCTCGGCGACCAGCGTCAGCTGGGCCGACTCGCGCAGGCTGGCCGTCATCCGGTCGGAGATGATCCGACGCATCGCGTCGAACCGATGCGTTGCGCGTGCAGTGAGCGCCGGAACGGGGCCACCGGGACGCACCACAGCTGCCCCAGGGGCGACATCTGGGCGCACCACGCGCGCGGCGATCGCACCGTCCACGTCGCGTTCAACGACTCGGCCGTCCGGGCCGGTCCCCGGAACCGTCGCCAGATCGATCCCGGCTTCACGTGCCCGACGGCGCGCCAGCGGTGACGCAAGGACCCACCCACCTGAGCGCGCAGCCACCGCGGCCGCATGCGCGCGAACGTCATCCTCGACAATGCGGCCGCCCGGACCGCTGCCGTGAACCTGCGACAGATCGACGCCTAACTCACGGGCAAGGCGCCGAGCGAGCGGCGACGCGCGAACTTCACCCTCCACGGTTGCCGTTGGGGCCGGGGCCACCGTTGCGGGCGAGGGCGTGGGGGCCGCGACGTCGACCGGCCTCGGAGGCCCTCCCCCAATCGCTTCGTCGATTGCCGATTCCGGTTCACCGGGCGCGCCGATGACCGCCATTGCCTGCATGACCTTGATCG
>CAILQO010000348.1 GCA_903836285.1 uncultured Chloroflexota bacterium | reverse complement strand
GTGATGGCGACGACGCGTCCACCGCTCGCCGTGCGCCTGATCGCGGCGGGGATCGCGGCGTGCAACGCCTCAAGCTCACCGTTGACCGCAATGCGGATGGCCTGGAACGTGCGGGTTGCCGGATGGATCATCCCCGAGCCCCGGTGCGTTCCCGGTACGGCGCGGGCGACGACGTCGGCGAGGTCGGTGGTGGACGTGAACGGGCGCGCCACCCTGCGGGAGACGATTGCGCGTGCGACCCTCCGGGCGTGACGTTCCTCGCCGAGGGATGCAATGGTCGCGGCGAGCTCGGCTTCGGCCTGCCCGTTGACGACCTGGGCGGCGGTCATGCCGGCGGTCTGGTCCATGCGCATGTCCAAGGGGCCGTCGTGCCTGAAGGAGAAGCCCCGGTCGGGTTGGTCGAGCTGCATTGATGACACGCCGGCGTCGAGGATGATGCCGTCCACGGGGGCGTCGCTACTGCCCAGCCCTTGGGCGACCATCCCGACAAGGTCGCGTGCGTTACCGTGGACCAACGTGACCCTGCTGCCGAAGCGCGCGAGGCGCTCCCGCGCGATCCTGAGCGCGTCGCGGTCGCGGTCGATGCCGACGCAGCGCCCGTGCGGTGATGAGGCCTCGAGGATGGCTTCGAGATGCCCTCCTGCGCCCGCGGTGAGGTCGACGTACGTCCCGCCGGAACGTGGTGCCAGGAGCGCCAAAAGCTCGCGGCGCATGACCGGGGCGTGCGGGGAGGACACGGCCTTCAGGGCCCTGAACCCGACGTGGGACCCCAGTGAGACCCAACGCCCTCTCCCCCGAGAGAGAAAGCCCAACCCCGGAGAAGCCCCCTCCCCAACCCCTCCCCCGTTGCGACGGGAGAGGGGCTATCCGACCGCGCCCCCGTTGCAGGTGGATACCCAAGGGAGGCGTGGCCCCCGCAGCGACGGGAGCGGGGGAGGCGTGGCCCTCGCAGCGACGGGGGCGGGGGAGGGAGGCTACGCCGGGGCATGCAGGAGTCGCCCGCACGACGGGCAAGGGAGGGGAGCCTCCTCGCGCCGGACGCGTTGCACGAAGCCGGACGGGAGTTCGGTGCGGCAGCCCTCGCATCGTGCCCCGGAGAGTTCGGCGACTGGAACGCCATCGCTGGTGCGCGCGCGGATCCGTTCGTACGCGGCGACATCGCCGGGGTGCATGGTCGCCACCAAGGCCTGGCGCTGGTCCGCCGCCTCGGCACGCCGGGCGATCGCACTGGAGCGGTCGGCGACGCGCGTGGCATTGCCGGCGTTCAGCTCCGCGAGTGCACGGGCGACGTTGGCCTCGACACGCGATGCATCCCGCTCGGCGCGGGCGGTGACCTCCATCGCGGCGAGGGCTGCCTCCTCGAGCGCAACACGCCGGGTGCGCTCCCGCTCGAGCTCCAGGCGGAGGGCTTCGAGGTCGCGCGGTGAACCCTTGCCCGACCAGAGCAGGGTGTCGTGCTCCTTGATGCGCGCCTCAAGCTGGGCGAGGGTGAACTCGGCGTCCTTCTGTGCGCTCCGCGCGCGCGCCACCGCTTCGTTGGCACGCCGGATCGCAAGGTCGGCCGCCTTGACCTTGACCTGGTCCCCGAGTTGGGCGGTCAGCGAGGTGACCAAGGTCTCGGCACGCTGCACCTCGGTGTCGAGACGCCACAGTGCAAGGGCCGCCCGGGTCCGTTCGCTCATGCGCGCTCCCGACGGGATTGGGCGGGTGGGGACGCCCCCCATCCTCGGCGAGTATACGAGTGGCCCCGCACGGTGGTGGTCGCGCGAGACGCCGTGGCGCACCCCACTGGAAGCGCCGGCGCCTTCGTTATCCGCCTATGCGCCGACACGGTCTCACCCACGCACTCGGCACGCCACCCAAGAACGCCGTGACGACCTCGCCGAGCAGCCCACCCCCGAATCCCCCGCACCGTGCCTTGACCGTTGCGACGGGCGAATACATCCTCCTACGGAGGCGCAAGCTACTGGATAACTAAGGGCTATCCGACCGCGCCCGAGTTGCGACGGGAGCACAGCGACCCGGCCGCTGACCAATCCCCCGAAGCGACACCGGGGCGGGGTGGCGGGCTACAGGGCGCCCGGGAGCGGGTCGCCGATGCGGTGCACTTTCATCAAGTTCGTGCCACCGACCAATCCGAGCGGGATGCCGGCAGTGATCACGATGAGGTCTCCCGGCGCGGCGCAACCGAGCGTCACCGGTGCCTCGGCGGCGCGCACGAATATGTCGTCGGTCGAGTTGAATGACGGCACGGAGACCGGCAGAACCCCCCATGTCAGCGCAAGGCGCCGCCTGACCCGTTCTGACGCGGTGAGCGCGACGACCGGCATAGGGGGCCGGTACTTGGCGACCGCCCTGGGAGTGGCGCCTCCGGCGGTGACGGTGACGATTGCACGCGCCCCAAGCTCGGTTGCAATTTCCACGGCTGCCTGCGCGACGGCCTCGGTGGCGTCACGTGCGACATCTCCCCCGGCGAGTGCGAAATGCCGGGCTTCGTTGAGTACCCCTTCCGCGGCGGTGGCGATCGCGCGCATCGCGGCAACCGCCTCAACGGGGTACCGACCCGTCGCCGTCTCCGCGCTGAGCATGACGGCATCGGTGAGGCCCGTGACGGCGACGTGGACGTCGGTTGCCTCGGCGCGGGTCGGCCGTGCGCT
>CAILQO010000347.1 GCA_903836285.1 uncultured Chloroflexota bacterium | reverse complement strand
ATCGAGGCGCGGTCGGCGGGCAGGGAGGCCGGGCGGGCCGATTGACGGTTTTGCACAGGCGGGGGTAGGGCCGGGTCGATATCTACGAAGGCGGCGACATACCCTCGCGCCTCCCTGCGTATTGCTGTGCCCTACCCAGTGCCAAGGGACTGCCTAACGACGGGCATGTGAGATAGCGGATTGACGAGCGATACGGCTCTATTGCCGGGTTCTACAGACTGGTTCGGCGTTACTCCGGCTAAACGGCGAGGCATAACGGTACGCGCGGGCACCGTTGACGCGGCGGCGGCGCTCGGTGCCATCGTGCCGGGCTTCAGACGTGTGATGGTGACGAGGTGTCTGTTTAGCCTTTATGACATCGTCGACGTCTTGTTGCCGATAATCGGTGCCGCAGACGTTGCCGTGTCGACGTGGACGCTGTCCCGGCTTCACATGGAACGGATCAGACGGTTACTCGACGAAGGACGTTTCCGTTCCTTCGTTCTCGTCTTAGATCGTTCGTTTCCGACGCGTCAACCACAGTACGCGCAAGAACTTCGCGAGGTGCTCGGCAACGGACTCGACGTTCGATTGACGAAGACGCACGCAAAGTTCGTCACGCTTGGTGCGGGTGACTGGCGCATCGTTATACGGTCGTCTGGCAACTACAACCAGTCGCCGCGTTTAGAAAACGTCGACATTGACGACGACGGCGAGATTTACGGGTTCTTTCGGGGCATCGTCGACGAGGTCGTCGAGCGTGTTCCTGCGGGGCTTGACGTGTCGGGTAGTGCATCTCAAGCGGCCTGGGTATCCCTGTGGCCGGCAGATGGTGCATGTATTCCGGGCGATGGTCCGTCCGACGTCGGCGACTACCGGCAGGGGGTCGGTGATGACGACGTGCGGGATTGGTTCAAGCGAAACGCGATCGCGCGTCCGGTTGCGGCGCGCTCGAAGGGTGGACGCTGATGCCGGGTCCGAAGGGCGGATGGCGAGGTCCGGGGGGTGGCGCTCGTACGGTCGTGATTGCGGGGGCTTCGGGTGTGGCTCCAGTCGGGTTGCCACCTGCGCCGTCGTGGCTGTCCGACGTGGCCAAAGTCGAGTACCGACGGATCGCACGTGAACTCGTCGCGGCCGGTATTGCGACGAGACTGGACGCGACAATCGTGGCCGCACATGCTGATGCGGTCGGGCGGCTTCGTGAAGCGACGCTGGCGATAAAGGAGTCGGCGCCGCTCATGCGTGGCAGGGACGGCGTACCGGCGCTCTCGCCATGGGTTCGCTTGCAACGCGAGGCGTTCGGGGATGTGCTCCGAACGTCGGTCGAACTCGGTCTCACTCCCGCCAGTCGGGGTCGCGTCAAAGTGGCCGATTCGTCAACGGCGGGGGCGGCAGCGTCACCAATCGCACGCCTACTGGCCGCACGTGCCGCCGGTCAGCATGGCGATTGGTGGGACGTTGACGTCGAACGTGCTCCGAAGGTGGTACGCGAGGACGGCACGACGGAGTAGGGCACGTTTACCGGGCGATAAAGGTACATCTGAACCAACGAAACTGTTGACATTGTCAACGGTTTCGTT
>CAILQO010000346.1 GCA_903836285.1 uncultured Chloroflexota bacterium | reverse complement strand
GCATCCCTCTCAATCGCGTCGAGTTCGGCACCGATTCGGGGGTCAGCAGGTCCGTCAAACAGGTCTGACAGATCCCAGGAGGCGCCCGACCAAGGGGCATGGTCGCCCGAATTAGTCACACCACCGAGCGCGTAGCGCTTAACCGATGTATTTCGGTGCCAAGGTGTCATCGTGGTGTCCTATTCGATTTCAATCGAGCAGACGGCACGGGTAGTCGCATCACAAAACCACAGCTGTCCATCAAGGTAGGTCATGCCGTGCGGCTCGGGGCCTTCTGAAGGGCCGTCTGCAAGCCGGAGCACGCGCCGGACTTCACCAGACAAGGTGTAGCCGGTGATCGTCCGCAGCGATGTCTCGACGACCCACAGCAAGCTGCCATCCCACGCGATTCCATGCGGGCGATTGCCTGGAGCGGGGAACGAATGCGTCACGCGTCCTGTCTCGGGATCGAGCCGATACGTGGTCGCGCTGGGCGGCACTGTCACCCACAAACTTCCGTGGATCCACTCAAGCCCGTGGGCACCACTTTTTTCGGACGCGCCGGGCGTCGGTAGCCGCCGAAGTTCCTGTCCATCAGCTGTGTAGCGGAACAATTCAATCGGAGGGAACGTCGACGCAACCCAGAGAGCCTGCCCGTCCCAAGTAATACCGCTAGAGTGGCTCGTTTGGGTGGCGAACCGCTTGCGCTCGCTACCGTCCAACGGATCGAGCAAGTAGACGTTCAGATCATGCTGGTCGATGACCCATATTCCGGCGGCGGTAGCCTGCATGCCATTCGGCTGCGGTCCCGGCGTATACCACCGAAAGCGTGCGTTCACGACCTCGTCGATGATGCCCATTCGATCCTCCCAATCTGCCGGAGCCCCAGTCCTCGTCGGCCCGTTACGATGGGCCCTGAACATGGACGCGGGCGCCTCAATGAACCACAGTCCCCAATCGGCGCACGATGGTGGGCAATCGTACTGTCCGTCGGCTGTACCCGCGGTCACCGAGTCCAGATGAATCACTGGGGGGCGCGAGATGGGTGGATCAACGAAGATCGATTGGCACGGCGAGGTCGCGCACATACTCCGGGACGACTCGGGTGCGTGCGCGCATGTCATTCCGGGCATCGGAGCGAACTGCATCGCGTTCTCGACACTCGTCAATGGCAAGCGAGCTCACCTCATATCGACCCCAGCGACCGCCGAAGTGTTGCGCGCCAGGCCCACGTTCTGGGGCTTCCCGATCCTCGCGCCGTACCCGGGGCGTCACGTGACCCCTTTCACGTGGGACCACGCGGCGTATCACGTTGAGACAGTCGAACGACCGGGTGTCATGCTGCACGGCTTTGCCGCTCGCGTTCGCTGGGAAGTCGTCTCTTCCGGACCGGACTACCTCACCTGTGCGCTCGACTCGGAGACTGTCGCAAGTCGCGGCGCAGCATGGCCCTTCCCGTTTTACGCCACCGCCACCCATCGGGTTGCTGATGGTCGCCTCACCCTGACACTAACCGTGCAGAACCGCGCAACCGTTGCAGTGCCCCACCTGTTGGGACTGCACCCCTACTTCCCGGTTCGGTTCACGTTCGGCGATGCCGCGTCCGCATCTCCCGAACTGCCAACCGCAGCAGACCTTGCCGGCGACCCTGGCGTAGATGCGCGCGCGACGTGCATGCCGTGGGCTCGCGCAGACGACTGGTGGGAGATGCAGGCCGGGCTAGGTACCGGCGTTATCGCACCTGTCGAAAATCAATCGGGCAGGCCATACGACCTTCGCGCCCCGCGAGCGGTCGCAGAGCTTGAGCGATCTCTTGCGTGGAACGGGAGCCCAGGATCGTCACCGCCAGGAACGGCTCCTCGTCTGCCCGTCCTTCTCTACGGGAAGCGAGCCGCGCTCGCTGGCGCCGCTGCTGGT
>CAILQO010000345.1 GCA_903836285.1 uncultured Chloroflexota bacterium | reverse complement strand
GGCGCCGAGCCGAGCCGCGTCGTGTTCGATCACCGTGACGTCCGCGATCTCGTTGCGGTCGGGTACCGGCTTCTTGAGTTCGGTGAACCGGTAGAGGGCCAGGATGGTCCCCTCAGCGAGCGCTTGCGCCCCGGCGGCGACGTCGAGACCGCCCGACCCCGTCCCGTGCAGGACCGTCGCCACGTGCACCGCGCCAAGATCGCGCGCCTTGCGGATCGCGGCCCCGGACGCTTGGCGTGCCCTCTCGATGGTGAACGACTCAGCGGCGCCAAGGCCCACCACAATGACGCGCGCGGCACCCACCGTTCCGGGGGCGGGGTAGAGGACGGTGACCTCGTTCGGCTTCCCCTTGACGTCGCCGGCGGCGATCGCCCGGGAGATCGCGCCCCCAAGCGCCGCGTCGAGGGCGCCCGTGGCGCCGGCTGGATCGATGACGCCGGCAAACAGGTTGACGATCAGGGTGTCCGCGATGACATGCGCGATGTCGCCCTCGATGGCGGTGATGGTGGTCATGCGGGCAGTGTACCCGCGTTGGGCCACCGGTCCCGTCCCAGTCCGATCGCCCGCACTCAATGCCTGACAAATAGAGAACACGCATAGAAGGTTCGAGGCCGCATCCTGTCGGATGGCGATGGTGCAGGCATTGGCTACCCTTGCCGATACGTCCCCGCGCGACGCCGCCGGGGAGCATCCCGAGCCGACCGCCCGAGGAGGCACCCATGACCGTCATCCCGACCGCCGCCGCGCCGGTGGCCCCGCCCGCACCGGCGCCCGCGCCGACCCATCCTGCGTACCTCTGGCGGAACGGCGAACTCGTCCCCTGGGCCGACGCGAACGTGCACGCCAGCACCCTCGGGTGGTCGACGATGGCCGCCGTCTTCGAGGGGATCAAGGCGTACGTCAATCCCCAGACGGGCGCCCAGTGGGGGTGGCAGTTCGCCGAGCACTTTGCCCGTTTCGCGCAATCGATGCGCCTGCAGCGGATGCGCCCGGAGTTCTCGCCGGCGGAACTCGCCGACGCCTCGGTGGCGTTGCTGCGCGCCAACGGCCACGTCGGTGACACCTACGTTCGTCCATTGGCATGGCTTTCGGACGTGTCATGGTTTACCGACGGTCTTGACAGCCGGACCTCGATCGTCATCGTCACTGAGCCGTTCCGTTCGCACTTGCAGACCGGGCGGACGTGGAGCACCTGCGTTAGTTCATGGATCCGCGTCGGCGACAACCAGTTGTCACCCCGCGTCAAGTGCATCTCGAACTACCAGAACAGCCGCCTCGCCCTGATTGAGGCCAAGAAGAACGGGTTCGACCAACCGATCCTTCTTAATCTCGCCGGCAAGGTCACCGAGGGGCCGGCTTCATGCCTGTTCATGGTGCGTGACGGGGTCTTCGTGACGCCGAGCCTGACCAGTGGTGTCCTGGAAAGCATCACGCGCACCGCCCTGATCCGCCTCGCCCGCGAGGAGCTAGGCATGCAGGTGCAGGAGCGCGAGATTGACCGCACCGAGTTGTACGTCGCCGATGAGATGTTCTTCTGCGGGACCGGCGCCGAGTTGATGCCGATCGGTTCCATCGACCACTTTCAGGTCGGCAGTGGCGGTGTTGGGCCATTGACCACCCGCCTGGAGCGGGTCTTCCACGATGTCGTGCGCGGCATCAACCCCGGGTATGGGCACTGGCGTCGGCGCGTCGACCACGCGTAACCCAATCGCCGTTCTGGCCCACACGCGACGAGGCGCCCCGGATCATCACTGGTCCGGGGCGCCTCGTCCGTTGCCGTCAGGAACCGCGCGTGGTTACGCCGGTCGATCCTCTGCCGGGGCTTGCGAGACGGCGACCTCGGTGCTTGCAGCCACCGGTGCGTCGACCACCGCGTCGGACGCGTCCGGCAGGGCATTGATTACCTTGTACGAAAGCGATGTCAGCTTCGACGCGGCGACCCCGGTCAGGCCGGTCACGTCAAGCATTTCGCGTTCGTCAAGCGACTCACGACGCAAGAGCGTCTCGGCAAGGGCAATGAGCCGGGGCTTTTCACGCATCAGCGTATCGGCCGCGCGCGCGAAGCATTCGGTAACGATGCGCCGGACCTCTTCGTCAACGAGGGCGGCGGTGTCGTTGCTGATCTCCCGCCCCATCTCCGGCATCATGTCGCCGCCGAGGAAGCCGCCGTCGGACCGCGCGATTGAGACCATGCCGACCTTTGGGCTCATCCCCCATCGCGTCACCATCTGGCGTGCGATCTGCGTCGCCTGTTGCAGGTCGTTCTCCGCCCCGGTCGAGGGCGCACCGAAGATCAGCTCCTCGGCTGCCCGACCCCCCAAGGCACCGGTCATGCGCCCGCGCAGGTAGGCCTCACCGTAGTTGTGCCGGTCGTCGAGCGGAACTTGGTAGGTCACGCCGAGCGCTTGGCCACGCGGGACGATGGTCACCTTGTGCACGGGGTCGGCCTCGGGCAGCAGCAAGCCGATCAGGGCATGCCCCGCCTCGTGGTACGCCACGCGACGCCGATCCTCCGCCGACATCACGAGCTTTCGCTCGGCGCCGAGGGTGATCTTCTCCATCGCCTCGAAGAAGTCGGTCTTCGTCACGTTGTCGCGGTTCTTGCGCGCCGCGAGCAGCGCCGCCTCATTCACAAGATTCCGCAACTCGGCGCCGACCAGCCCTGGCGTCGCCGCGGCGAGTTCCGCCAGGTCCATGTCCGGCGCAAGCGGCACGCCCCTCGTGTGAACGTCGAGGATCTTCTCGCGCCCCACCCGGTCAGGGCGCTGGACCGCCACGCGCCGGTCGAAGCGGCCGGGGCGGAGCAGTGCGGGGTCGAGGACATCGGGCCGGTTCGTGGACGCCAAGACAATCACCGCCTGGCGCGCATCGAAGCCGTCCATCTCCGTCAGGATTTGGTTGAGCGTCTGCTCCTGCTCCTGGTTCGCGCCGCCGAAGCCGATGCCTCCGCGCCGCCGGCCGATCGCATCAAGCTCATCGATGAAGATGATCGCGGGCGCATCCTTCTTGGCGTTCGAGAAGAGGTCGCGCACGCGTGCCGCCCCAACGCCGACGATCATTTCGACGAACTCAGAGCCAGAGAGCGAGAAGAACGGCACCCCTGCCTCACCGGCAACGGCCTTCGCGAGCAGCGTCTTACCGGTGCCCGGAGGCCCGACCAGAAGCACGCCCTTCGGGATGCTGCCCCCGAGGCGCTGGTAGCGCTCCGGGTTTTTCAGGAAATCGACGATCTCCTCGAGCTCTCCCTTGGCCTCGTCGATACCAGCGACGTCGGCGAACGTGATGCGCGCCGCCAACTGATTGGTCTCGTCATAGCGCCGGGCACGGCTGCGCCCGATGCCAAAGATGCCTCGCTGCGCTTGCTGCGCCCGCGCGCTCATCCACATGAGCAGCCCGAAGAAGAGCAGGGCCGGGCCGAAGCTCAACAAGATTTGAATCCACATCGAGCGGCCGGTCTGCAGCGACTTCGCGGTCACCGCCACCTTGTTCTCGTCGAGGAACTTGTCAAGGCTGTCGGTGACGTACCCCGGGATCCGCGTCTGGAAGGTCTCGATGGCGCGCCCGTTCGCCACCTGCGGGACGGTCGTCGGCGACTTGAAATCGCCCTGAATGATGTCGCCCTGCACCGTGATCTCACGAACGTTCCCGGCGAGCACCTGCTCCTTGAAGGCCGAGTACGCAACCTCGGACCGATTCGCGGCCGTGTCTGGCACCACGTACGGGGTGACCAACCAGTTCACCACCAGCAGGACGACCAGCACGATGATCCACGGCCGGCGCAAGAGGTTCATGAACCGGCGGGCCGGGTCATCCTCCTCGTTGTCCGGGTTGCTCTTCGGGGGGGGCGCACCGCGGTAACGGGGCGCTTCCGGCCCGGGCGGGCGCGGGCGGGTCTCTGGGGTGCGCGGTGGCGCCGGCCGGCTGGCTTGGAGCACCGCGCTGTCGGGGGCTTGAGTTGGTGGCGTGCCATCTGGCGCGCGAACGTCGTCGATCGTCATTCCTTGGTCGCGCGGGTGTCCGCCCGCACTTCCTCCTTCCCGGTTGGCGCCCGCACGAGGGCGCCTCCTGCCGTTGCCGGAGGCCAAGGCTCAGGCGCGAGTGCAGTCAAGCACCGAGCCCAGATGCCCAAGGCGCTCCGGCCCCGGGGACAACCTGATCTTCGCACACGCCTACCGCACGCGAGCTGTTGGTACCGGTTTCCGACGCGTACCGCAGAAGGTTCTTACCGGTGCAACGCCGTGACCCGTCAGGCGCGCAGGGTGAATCCGCCGGCGGCGACGGCGACAGCGAACGCCTCATCGTCGAGACGCAGGCCGAAGCCCGGCACATCCGGCAGGCGAACGGTGCCTTGGTTGACCGCGTACGCCGAGGCATCGACGCCAGGCGTGGCGCATTCGTCCCACTCCACGAAGGCGAGCGTTGCGGCGGCGGGCGCGAGGTGGCCGGAGACGTAGTTGCCGAGGTGGGCGCCAT
>CAILQO010000344.1 GCA_903836285.1 uncultured Chloroflexota bacterium | reverse complement strand
TGGTCATCCACGAGCATCACGCGCACGCGAGCTGCTCCCGGCGACGCCCCCGCCCGCGCGTCGATCACCGCACCGTCACCCACCATCGTCTGGCTCCCCTCGAGGCTGCGCGCCATCAGGCGTCACGGTGCTGTCGCCTCCCGGGCTATCGAACCTGGAGACCTGACCTTCCCCAGTACCGCTCGCGCCCGCCTCGTCGTCACCCCAGGTACCGATTCGGCCACCGGCGTTCCGGCGCGCACCCGGCCAACGCACCGCCCCGGATGTGACAAGGGCGCCACCTCCGCCGCCGATGCGGTTCCGCGGCCCTGTGACCACCGCACCACCGGCAGATGCCGGTGCCTCGCCCAGGCGTGCCAACCCAAACCCGTCACCTGGCCCAATGACAAGCGAGTCGGGCCGGTCAACCGGGATGGTGACCGAGACCGTCGTCCCGCGACCCGGAGCGCTCTCGACAGCGAAGGTGCCGCCCAGCAAGTGCGCCCGCTCACGCATCCCGTGAACGCCGACGTGGTGGCCAGCCTCCGTGCCGGGCGCGTCCCGCGCCCCTAGGATCCCGGTGTCAAACCCGCTCCCCCAGTCCCGAACCTGCAGCTCCACCTCGCTCCCGCGACGCACCACGGAGATGCGTGCGCGCGTCGCTTGGCCGTGACGACGAGCGTTCGTCAGCGCCTCCTGAATGATCCGGTACGCCGTCACCTCCACTGATGCCGGCAGTCGTGCGCCGTCGAGACCGTCATGCAGTTCCACGCGCCAATTGAACTCGTCTCGCAGGTTTTGCACGGTCAACTGTAGCGCGGCGACAAGCCCGAAGTCGTCGAGCTCAGACGGGCGCAGACCGGCGATGACCTTCCGCACCTCCTCGATCGACTTCTGCAGCATGAACAGTCCCTTCGCCAGGGACGGTTCGGCGCGCGGATCGTGGCTCGCGTGGTAGATGCCGAACGTCTGGAGGTGCTGGTGGGCACTCACCATGAGCTGTGCCAGTCCGTCGTGAATGTCGTATGCGACCCGGCGACGATCCTCCTCCTGCGCCCGGATCATCCGCTCAACAAGCTGCTGCAGGCTCGCCTCCTTCTCGCGAACCGCTTGGTACAGCTTCGCGTTCTCAAGCGCGATGGCTGCCTGGGTCGCCAGCCCCGCAAGCAAGTGGGCGTCGTTCGTCCACCCGACCGCGGGCACGACATCCTGACCGACCGACGCGTACACCTCGAGGGTTCCGATGACATGCCCACGCACCCGAAGGCCAACGCACCAACCGGCAACCCCGTCCGTGGCAACCGGGCGTGACTCGCCGTCGGCCCGGACAGCATCGAGTACCTCCATCACCTCGCTGCGGGTTCGCACGGCATCCCATCGGCTCGAGGCCCCGTGCGACGCCAGTACCGAGACATCCCCGGTGCCGGCCGCATCGGTGATGAAGCAGGCTTCCGCACCGGTAAGCCGCCGCGAGATCTCCACAATCCCGGCAAGCACGTGATCCAGGTCCAGGCTGGAAGAAATCGCCTCGCCTGCGCTGTACAGGGTCAGGACTTCATCGAGCGCGCGAACAAGTTGATCGTGAAGCTGCTCGTTTTCAATGACCGCCGCCACGTGGGACGCTGCCGACTCGATCTCACCGACGATCGACGCGCCCCACCCATTGCCTTCCGGCGCCTGAGCCAGCGCAATCGCCCCAAGCAATGAGCCGCGCACCCCGACGAGTGGCACCACAAGCCAACCTGCGCCGTCCTGTCCTCCGCCGGTGACGACCGACCCCAGCACCTCATCGGAGCCGCCCGACAGGCACACCCCCGCGGCTGCGAGCTCTGCATCAATCCCAATCTGCCCACCGACACTGGCGACCATCCGCGGTGCGTCGCCCGGACCGCCGGACAGGAACAGTGCCCCGGACCCGGCGCACGCCACGTCACAGGTGGCGCGCAAGGCCCGCACGTACCCGTCACCGACGGATATTGACGACCCGTGCATCGCCATGCGGACCGACGTGTGCGCCCCGACACCGGAGTCAAGCACGGGGGCCGTCACTTCCATACGGTGCCCGGGTCGCCCGCAGACGCGCGCACCGCAGCGGACGTCCACAGGGTCGCCCGGAACACCGCAGTTCCACCACCGTCCGGTGAGACGACCCGCCGTGTCACGCGCATCTCGCCCCGGCGATACCCGCGCGAGGCGAGGGCCTCGCCCACCGCTGCGTCGTCCACCACGTCGTCCCCAATCCACGCTTCCCCGGACGTGTCGATCGCCGCGACGGGTTGGCGTCGGTCGACATCCCATGCGACGCTACCCGTTGGCCCTTCAGTCGCGAGCAGCTCGGCGTGCAGGTCGGGGCGGATGGTCGAAGGCACCGCACCGCCCCGGTGGGCAGGGAGTGCGCCGGCGAGCCACGAAGCGACGGCAACGCCGATGCCACCGTCCCCTGCGTACACTGGCCGACGGGTCATGCACCGCAGTCTACCGGAGCCACGCTCGGGAATCGCCTTCCCTCGCCTATGGCGAACCATCTTGGGTGCGACGGCCGCAGGCATTCGTGGTGCCGCGCCGCTCTTTTCCCTTGGCGTATCCGGCGCGGTCATCAACCCTTCGGGACAGGTGCTGCTCCTGCGTCATGCGTTCCGTCGGCGCCATCCTTGGGGCCTCGTTTCGGGATGGGTCAACCGTGGCGAATCTCCATCCGACGCAATGCGCCGCGAGTTGCGGGAGGAGACGTCGCTCATCGGCGAGGTCGGCCCTGTCCTGCTAATCCGTGGCGACAAACGCGCACCGAGCCTTGAAGTGGTCTACCTCGTCCGAGTCTCCGGTGGAACGTTCCGGCCGAGCGGCGAAACCCCTGAGGGGTGCTGGCATGACCTGGGGCAACCCCTGCCAGACGGCCTGCACCCGACGCATCGGCCCGTGATCCAATTGGCGGCGCGGGTGGCTGGAGTCAGCTGAGGCGGGCGCGCCTCGCAAACTCCGGAGCGCGCCCCGTTGCGTGATCGGCACCCCGCGCGAGCAGGTAGAGGAGGGTCGACAGCCGGTTCAGGTACGCCCCGAGCAATCGATTGGTCGGGAGATCAGCCCCTGGATCGGAGTCGGACGCATCAAGCATCCGGACGACGGTGCGTTCGGCGCGCCGAACAACCGTCCTGGCCACGTCAAGCTGCGCGCCAACGATGGTCGCGCCTGGGAGCACGAACTGCGTTGGCGTGGGGGTGGCGAGGTCCACCTTCTCACAAGTGGCCGTCAGCCAGTCCAGGCGAGCGTCGTCAATCCGATGACCACCGGCCCGTGAGACGGGGATGGCGACCTCGGCCATCGCTTCATACAAATCGCGCTGAACCTGCTCAAGGAGCGCCGCGGCCGCGCTGTCAATCTCTCCGACATGAGCGCGCGCCAGACCGATGGACGACGTCGCCTCGTCGAGGTCGCCGAGCGCATCGATGGCGACCGATCCCTTCGATACCCGCCGACGACCGAGCAGGTCGGTCGTGCCGTCGTCGCCGCGTCCTGCACGAGCCGTCACCATGCGCCAAAGGTACCGCCCCGACGGCCTGCTTCCAGATGTGTCACGCGATCGAAACGCCTCATTGCCGCGATGCCATGTTCCTTGTCTCTGGCACGCCGCGCCGCAAAGTACCACGTTGTGCTTGTTTCGCATCGCGCAACAGTGCCATCCTTGCATTGACGGGGGGCATCCGCGCAGTGACGCGTTGGGTGACGTCAGGTGTCGCGGGTGGCCGCCTCGCCATTGAGGTGGGCCTCACGTGCCACTGGCAACCAGTGCGCCGGCGAACCCTCTCGCCGTGCGGCTGATTTCGTTCATGTGCGGGACTGACAACATATGAGCACGACCGCGCCGTCGCGCGCTCCCTCCGAGGCAAACGTCTCCACTGAGGAGCTTCATCGGCTCTACCGGATGATGGTCCAGATACGGCGCTTCGAGGAGCGAACCGAGGAGCAGTACACACGCGACCGCATCGGCGGATACTGCCACCTCAACATCGGCGAGGAGGCAACCGTTGCGGGCACAGCTGGGTGCCTCACCCCTGACGACTATGTCTTCGGTTCGTACCGCGATCACGGCCTGACGCTTGCGGTGGGCAGTCCGGCACGCGACGTCATGGCTGAACTCTTTGGCAAGGAGACCGGTCAGGCGCACGGGCGAGGCGGGTCGATGCACCTTCTGGATGTCGAGCGCCACTTCCTCGGCGGATGGGGCATCGTGGGAAGTCAGATCCCAATCGCGGTGGGTGCCGCCTTCACCCTTGACTATCAGGGCCTGCCCGGTGGTGTCCTCTGCATGTTCGGTGACGCCGCAGTCAACATCGGGGCCTTCCACGAGGGCCTCAACCTCGCTGCGATCTGGAACCTCCCGATTGTCTTCGTCATTACCAACAACATGTATGGGATGGGTACGTCTGTCGAGATGGCTTCGGCCGAACCGGAACTCTTCCGGCGCGCCGCCTCATACCGGATGCCCGCCGAACGGGTCGATGGCCAGGACGTCTTGGCAGTCCGCGAGGCTACCCAACGCCTGATGCGCCTCGCACGCGACGAGCGCCAACCCGCCTTGCTCGAGTGCATGACGTACCGCTACCGCGGCCACTCCGTCGCCGACCCCGGTAAGTCGTACCGGCCCGCCGAGGAGATTGAGGCGTGGAAGTTGCGCGACCCCGTGCTGCTGTTCGAGCACACGCTCCGTGAGCGTGGGGTGATCGATGACACCCACGTCGCCGAGGTCCGTGCCTCAGTCGAGGCCGAGGTGCAGGACGCGATCGACTACGCGCTGAAGAGCCCGGACCCTGATCCACGCGACCTGTACAAGCACGTCTACGGCGACGCCGCCCAGGACGAGTTCGCTCGCATGGCGATCGGTGCTCCGTTTGGCGAGGCAAGCATCGATGCGCGTCCGTGGGACGATCCCGCGTAGCTCGGGAGCCCACTTGAACCTCCGCACAAGCGTCTGCACGGTCCCCCCAGCTCGATGGGAGGGCCATTCAAAGAGCACGCACAATTCACCCGACGGAAGGCGACCCGAATGCCTGAGATGACCTACCGCGAAGCCCTGCGCCAAGCCCTCCGCGAGGAGATGGTGCGCGATCAGGATGTCTACGTCATCGGTGAGGAGGTTGGTCGGTTTGAGGGTTCCTACAAGGTCACCCAAGGCCTGTTCAAGGAGTTCGGACCCAAGCGCGTGCGCGAGGCGCCGATCGCCGAGGAGGGCTTCATGGGGATCGGCGTGGGTTCAGCCATGCTCGGCCTTCGCCCCGTCGTCGAGATCATGACGCTCAACTTCGTCCTCGTTGCAATCGACATGGTTGTGAACCATGCAGCGAAGGTGCGCTACATGTTTGGCGGCAAGCTGAAAGTGCCGATGGTCATCAGGACACCCGGCGGGTCCGGCAAGCAGCTCACGGCGCAGCACTCGCAGTCGTTCGAGGGCTGGTTCGCCAACGTTCCAGGCATGAAGGTTGTCGCGCCGTCCAACCCGGCCGACGCCAAGGGTTTGCTCAAGGCGGCAATCCGCGACGATGACCCGGTCCTTTTCCTGGAGAACCTGACCATCTACAACTTGCGTGGCGAGGTTCCGGAGGGTGATTACGTCGTCCCAATCGGCGTCGCAGCCGTTCCCCGCACCGGCCGGGACCTCACGATCGTCTCCCATTCCTACGGGACGGTCCGTGCCTTGCAAG
>CAILQO010000343.1 GCA_903836285.1 uncultured Chloroflexota bacterium | reverse complement strand
CCATGAGTCCCAACTAAATCGGCGAACCACCACGCAGGGTGCCGCGCGGCGCGGCAACGCGGCATCCTGCCGCATGGTTTCACGACGCCCGCCACGACCGGCCTCCCTGCCCCTCCCACCGGTGCCCGGTGCGCCCGGTGGCGCGATCCTCGACCAGGTCGAGGCGACCGTGCGTGACCTCGTTGCCGGCATGGCGCCGGAACCGGTCCCGGCACGCGGGCGCCCCCGCGTGCTCCCGGCCCTCGCCCTGTGGTCGGGCCTCCTCGTCGGCATCCTGCGTGGCGCCTCCTCCGTCGCCGGCACCTGGCGCCTCCTCTCCGGGGCCGGCCTCTGGTCCTTCCCCCGCTTCCCCGTCGGTGACCAGGCCGTCTACAAGCGCATCGCGGCCGACGACGGCGCCACCGTCCGTGCCATGTTCGCCTCCATCTCCTCGCTCCTCGCCACCCGCCTCGCCCCGCTCTTCCCCTCCCCGTCCCCGCTCGTCCCCTGGGCCTCCTGCGTCGTCGCCCTGGACGAGACCACCCTCGACGGTGTCGCCCGTCGCCTGCCTGCCCTGCGCGACCTCCCCGCCGGCGACCGCCGCCTCCTCCCCGGCAAGCTCGCCTGCGCCTTCGACCTGCGCGCCCAGCAGTTCCTGCACGTCGACCACCTCCCCGACCCGTCCCAGCGCGAGACCGTCCACGCCCGCGCCCTGCTCGCGACCCTGCCCCCCGGTTCCCTCGTCATCGCCGACATGGGGTACGTCTCCTACGCCTGGTTCGACCACGTCGTCGACTCCGGCCACCAGTGGCTCTCGCGCTGCCGTGCGCGCACCTCGATGGTCACCCGCCAGGTGCTCTACGCGGCCGGCGACGGCTCCGTCGCTGACCGCATCGTTTGGCTCGGCGCCCACAAGTCCACCCGCGCCGCCCGCCCCGTCCGCCTGGTCGAGTTCCGGGTCGGGGGCACCACCCGCGCCTACTTGACCAGCGTGCTTGACCCCGCCAGGCTCAGCGTGCGGGACATCGCCGAAGCGTACGCGCGCCGGTGGGACATCGAGATGGCCTTCGACCTCCTCAAGCGCCACCTCACCCTCCACATGGTCTGGTCCCCACGGCCGGCCCTCGTGGTCACCCAGGTGTTCGCCACGCTCGCCGTCGCCCAGGTCGTGCAGGCACTGCGCATGGAAGTCGCCTTCCGGGCCGGTGCCGACCCGTTCGAGGTGTCCCTCCCACTCCTGATGGAGATGGTCCCGCTCCTCGCCCGACAGGGTGACCCGGACCCGCTCGCCACGCTCGTGGAGCGGGGGCGGTTCCTCGGGGTCATCCGCCCGAGCCGGCGCGTCACCATCGTCGTCCCCGACGTGCCTGACGGCACGTACGCTCCCGTCGATCCCGGCGCAACCACGACCCGGGAACCCCGCTACCAACGGGCCATCGCCACCGCGAGGGGGGATTAGTTGGGACTCATGATTCGTGCCTGATGTGTCCCAACTGCTTCTCTTCCCGTATGCCGGGCGAGGGGACCGTCCCGTTCCACCTCGACCACGCACTGCGCCCGTTTCGCCTGGGAGCGAGGGCGTCTCGCCCGCTCCGGAACATGCGCACCGCGGGCGCGTCTGGGCAACCTGACCGCCGAAAAAGGGAATCCGAAAGGGTGGCGGCGAGGGCGCCGGCGACCCCACTCGGACTCGCCCGAACGTCTCGTGCCAACTCCACGGTGCCTCGCGGTGGAGGATCGTGACACCGTCGGGGGACGATCCGATAATCGGGTGGGGACCCATGATCCCTGCGCGCCCCGTGTCGGTGAGTGGCGTCGCCACTCGGCACGAGGCCATCGCGACATCCGGTCCACCGGCATCCCAGCCCGCCTCCGTGGCGTTGGGTTCGTCGCCTCGACCGCGCGCGGCGGGGGCGCTACGCCGGGGTGGCTGTCGTCGTCGGCGTTGCCGTTACTGTCCGGGTCGGTGAAGGGGTGATCGGCGTCGCCGTCATCGCCACCAGCAGCGTCGCCGTCGGCTTCGGTGTAGGGGACGCGATTGTCGCCGTCACTCCCGGTGTCGCCGACGCCACCTGCCGTGCCGAGACCGGCGCCGGCGACGCGGTGGGTGACCGCGCGGGGGTCACAACCGACGTCGCCGAAGCCACCACGGTGGCGCCCACCGTTGGCATCCCGGCAACGCGCGTCCCGGAGGTCGCAGGTGTGGCAATCGCCGTGGGCGTGATCGCAACGGTCGCGACGCTCGGCACCGCGGTCGGAACCGCCGGCGCCGTCGCCGTGGGCGGCAAGGTCACCCCGCGCGGGGGCGCGATCAGCACCTGCGTCGATCCGACCGCCGTGCGGACCGATCCACCAGGCGCCACCCCGGAGCCAGTCGCCTCGGCAACGATCGTGAGCGTTGAACTCAGGATCGCGTCCTTCGGTACGAGCAGGATGGTGCAACTCTGGCTGCTCCCTGCAGGCACCGAGCAGCTGCCGTACGTGCCTGAGGACTGCGCGCCGATGAACGTCTCGGACGAGCCGAGCCAGCTGGCCACGTCAACGTCTCCCGGCAAGGTCGCGCGCCACCGCACGACCGTGCGGGTTGTGTCTGGCAACCGGATCCCAAGGGCATCAGTCACGAACGCCCGCAGCACAAGGCTTTCACGTGGGCCAAGCGTCGAGACGAGTGGCGGAGGCAGGAGCGAGACGTGGGCCGGTGGCCCGGCAACGACCGTGGCGGTCGGCGCGGCGGTCACAACGGGCATGGCCGTCGGGCTTGGTGTCGGGTCGCCTGGCTCAGGCGTCGGCGAGGGGGTCCCCGGCCCGACCGTGGCGGTTGGCGACCGGAGCGGCGTGGCCGGCGCGACCACCACCGGCCGCGTCGTCGCCACCGCCACGACCGGAGCATTCGCGCATGTGATCGCGGTACCGGTCGGCCCGGGCGTCACCGTCGCGACGTATGCCGTCGGCGGGATCGCGGTCGTTGCTGCGCCTGCCGTGGCGACCGGCGTGGCGCCACCTGCCGCGGCCGTCGTGACGGCGAGGGCGGTCGTTGCCGGGGTGACCGCGCCCGAAATCGACGCCGCTTGCGCCGCACAATACGCGGTTGCGGTCGCGAACGGCGCTGACGGTGTACCGGCAAGCCGGCCGGACTTCGCCACGATCCGCGCCTCGTTCGTCGGCGCACTCACCAGCCCCAGGGCGTCGTACGAACGCACCACCGCGTAGTACACCTGGTTCACCAAGGTGTCCTCCCAGTGGTATGACGTGCCTTTGCCAGCATCGAGGACGGTGTCGTACACGCCCGGGATGGTGCCCACGTACACCTTGTAGCCCACGACCCGTGGGTCGCCCGACGCGCGCCACGCAAAGTTGATCGAACCCGCCGACAGGCTAAGCAACGCCGGGGCTCCGGGCGGGTCATTGACCGACGTCGCCGCTGAGACCACGCGCGCCACCCCCGCCGCCGTCTGCGACGCTGCCGAAGCGGTCACAGCAATCGTCTGGGCAGCGTTTGCCGCCGCCGGCACCGAAAGGCGAACACACGCCTGCCCCAAGCCTTCAATCACGCCGCACTCGGTGTTCGACGCACCGACCTCCGAAGTCGACCGGCTCAGCCACGCGGTCACGTCACCCGTCACCCCGCCGCTTGCCTTCCAAGTCACCTGCGCCCCACCCCCACCAGCGACGGGGTTGCCCTGCGAGTTGATGACCTTCGCGGTGACCACCGCCGACTCGCCCGGGGCGACGGTCACGGTGTACGGGTCCGGTGAGAGCACCAGCCCTGCCACGTTGGCCACCGTCACCGGCACAAGCTGCGACTGGAACCCGCCGCTGCACCCGGTTGCGCCGTACGCCGTCACCTGCGCCACGTAGCCGGCGTCCGGCATGTACGCATCCTGCGAATCTCGCCCACTCCAGGCCCACGACGCCACCGGGCCGGTTGCACCGGCAATCGGGACAAGACACGGCGAGGTCGCGACCACCCCGCCCGGGCCGGAGACACGCACCTGCACCGACGCCGCCGATGACGTCAAGCGCGCCGACACCGTCGAGGCCTGACCCATGCGGGTCGCGACCGAGAGCGGCGCAACCCCCGCACCCTCAAGCAGCCCACCGGTCGCGCCACCGGTCACGGCGACCTTTGCAGCCTGGACGGCCTCGCCCGACACGCCGTCGCCATCGGTCACCACCACCCGCACCGGGTACGGCGCACTCAGGGTCAGCCCGGATACCAGCGCATCGAAGCCGGTCGCGGTCCGGGTCATCGGGCAGCGCCCCGCATTCCCCGGCGAGCACGTCGCGAACGTTCCCGTCGGCGAGACGGCGATGTCGCCCCATTCGACCATCGCGGCGTTCTTCTGGTTCGCCGGGACGAACCCGGCAGGCTTCTCGGCGTCGCCCGTGTACGGCACCGAGACGGTCAGCGTGCCCGGTCCGGGCATGACCGAGAGCACACCGACGGCGGTCGCGGCATCCGACTGCCAGATTGACGGCACCGACGTCCCCGGCCCGGCGACACCTTGCGCATCGACAACCCGCACCGTGAAGCGGTTCTGGACCGTCGGTTCGAGTGGGGCAGCGAACGCGAAGGAGGCGAGCCCGCCGGTCAACGGGAGCGATGCGGCGAGGGTGTCCGGCCCAACTTGCACGACCCCGTCGCCGGCGGCGTCCCGCCACAGCTCGACCGTCACCGGGCCAATCGTCCCGGCGCAAGTGCCAGTCGATTGCCCAGCCTTCGTCCCGGGGACGCACCCAGAGACGGTCGCCGTCGCCGCGCCGGTCCACTGGGCCGCCACCGGAACCGTCACCAGCGGCGCCAGGGGCACCGTCGCCACCGCGACCGTCGGGACGGTGAAGCGCCACCGATATGCGCACGTCGGCGCGTCCGCACACGTCGCGGCGTCGGGTGAGATCGCCTGCCCCGTCGTGTCCACCACACTCGTTGTCACCGTCACCGTGTACGTCGCACCGGGTGTCCAAGGCGTCGACGGTGTCGCCGACATCACCGTTCCCGCGGTGTTCCACGCGAACCTGAACGACGTCGGCACCGCGCACCCCTCGGGCGCGCACTCGACCCGCAGCGCGCCCTGCGCCGACGCTTCGGCGACCGCACGCCCAAAACCAACGACGAGCGCCGCCGCGGACGGGGCGTCGGTGGCGTTCGGTGCGGGGTACGGCGGCGGCAGGACCGCGAGCGGCGCACCAGTCGTCGCCGCCACACCAAACGTCGTCACGAACGCGTCGAGGTCACAACTTGCACTCGCGGTCGTCGTCGCCAATCGCGGCGCGCACGTGCCGGCCAGCGAGTTCCCGGCCACGTCGCGCGCCTCACCGGTCAACCCAAATTGGTACGCCCCGCCACCGGTGAACGCGCCAACGTGCGTGAAGCTGACCTGCGTGTTTGCCACGCCCCAAATCGGGACGAGCACCGGAACCGCGCACCCGGGCGAGCTGCACCGCAGCCACGCCGCCTTCTCCACCGATTGGCGGTCCATCGGCTCGGAGAACGCGAGCGTGACCGGTGCCGATGTCGGGGCAAGCGGCGACGTCTTGCCCGCGCCATCCAACGGCGACGACGACACGATCACCGGCGGCGTGGTGTCCGACGCGGTCACGGTTGTGAATGTCGAGGCCCACGCGCACAGGCCGTCGCCCGCAGGGCACGCGCCGCCCCCCGCGACGAGAACGTTGAGGGCAAGGTCGCGCACCGAGGTCCCGAGCCGCACCCGGTACGCCTTCCCGGGCCGGAACGCCTCAAGCGGGTGCTCGATCAGGACGACCTTCCCACCCGACTCCGCACTCACTACCGTTCGTCCCACGCAGTTCGTGGGTTCGTCCACGACACACACCGACAGTCCCGTGCGCACCGTGGGCCACTGCACCGCCTCGGAGAACGTCAGCACCAGCGGCGCGTTCAGCGCCACCCCAAGCTGCCCATCGGCCGGCACCACCGACACCAGCTTTGGCGCAACCTTGTCGATGTCCTTGCCGGTCGTGAACGACCACGCCACCGCACGCGAGAGCGGCACCCCGGCAAGGTCGGTCGCCCGCGTCGTCAGGATGGCCTGGTACGTCGTCTCGGCAAGCAGGGGGTCCTTGAAGTAGACCGTGACCGCCTTGCCGTCGCCCTCCCACCCGAAACTCAGGTCGGCGGCACAGTTGCCCGCCGGGGGGCAAACCGACAGCGCCGCCTTCAGGGTGTCCCGAGACATCGCCTTGCTGAACTGCAGGACGATGGTGGCGTTCGGTGAGAACGGCACGTCGCGTGCGCCGGCATCCGGCGAGGCGCTCACCAAGTACGGCGGAGCGGTGGCATCCACACTCGACGCCGACGACGGCACCACAAAGCTCGACGCAAACGCGCAGTCGGCCATCGCAGCGGGGCAGTCGGGCCACACGTACCGCGGCACCGGCACCTGGTTCCCGGCGGCGTCTCGCGCCGCCGTCGTCACGATTGCGCGGTACGTCCTGCCCGGGGCGAAGCCGGTAGCCGGGTGGCCGACCGTAAGCAGCGTCGCCGACGAATCCCACCGGAACGTGAGCGTGGCAAGGCACCCACCCCCGACCTCGCACAGCTGCACCGCCGGGTTGGTCGCCGTCATGTTCATCGGCTTGCTGAACAGCAGGCTGATCGGGTAGTCGGGCCGAACGTCTCGTGCACCGGTCGGAGGGTCCCACCCCACGACCTGCGGGACGGTCGCATCGATGGCCAGTGACCCTGATGCGACCTCGAACACCCATGAAACCGGGGTCGCTGCAT
>CAILQO010000342.1 GCA_903836285.1 uncultured Chloroflexota bacterium | reverse complement strand
CTAAGTGGAATTTCTATGCTGATCTAAACCAGTCTGGTTACATCGACGTCCTTGACTTCAGCCTTCTAGCATCCAACTACGGTATAAACGGTGCCACAACCATCGTTGGCAATCGACAGGCAACCCTTGTGGCATCGGGGACGTTCGCCACACTCGCGGTGAACTCGGAACCCGCCGCGGTCGACCTCATCCTCCAGCCTGCGAACCCGGGTGACCACATCCGGACCGCGAAGGTCGTCGTCCGGGGTGGTGGCCCCTCCTCCAACGCCATGTCAAGCGTCGACGTCACTTGCGGCACACCGGTGCCAGCCTCGATGTGCGGCGTATCCGAGGCCGTCCCCCTTTCCGGCCGAACGATTACGACCATCACTTACAGCAACCCAAACGCACCGGCCGGACCTGCGCTGCTCGGTCAGGTCGTGCTCGACGTGCAGTGGCTGATGCAGGACTCCAACACCCACGATCTGGTATTCGAAGTCATGGATGCCACTGGGTTTGACGACAGCAGCCAGTCGAAACAAGTGTTTTTCACCGCTCCATCATTGGTAGTTCCAGTCCTTGTCGTACCCGACTTCTCCTACAAGCTCATTGTTACCCCCGTTGTGGGTGAGCCATTTTCCCTTGATGCTGAAGTCATGGTGACGACTACATCGGGCCTTGGATCAGTTACCGGTAGCGTCCAGCTTTTGGTAGACATGGGCCCCAACGGAGACTACTTCGCAATCGATTGTCTTTCCGATGCATCAAACTTCGGGCTCGACCCTGACGAGTACGTTGGTTGCGATTTATCAAAATTAAATACAGGTATTGTCAGTTTAGGTACTACAAGCACACATTTTTTTCAATCACCGAGCATATTTTCTCTTGGTAAGATTCGACTTACATCCAATCCAGATAAGGTATTATCGCTGATTGGAATGTCTAGCTCGATATCTATACCGGTAGTAATGAACCCAGTCATATATGGAGCTGGGAGGCAACTGAGTGGCGGATTGCCATCTTGGGCAGATATTTATCACGCAATCCCGGTGTATGCGGGAGGTAAACTTGTTCCAGACGTTAAATGGACGGTTGTTAATTCCTCTAGTGAAAATCACAAATTAATCAGTAAAACTATTGTTCTTAATATCCCGATGGGCATGCGTATTGCCACTGGAACATTCTCCTTCTGGTCTAGTTCCGTTTCTGGAGGAGTATCAGGTCAATGCCCCGCACCGAACGTGCTGCCTTCAGGTGTGATTTGCGCGGGCGACTCGCTGGGCAACACGGTGCTCCAGATTCGTTCAGGTGAATACATTCAAGGGGCAGGCGATCCGATCAGCCTCGGACCAGTTACGTATACAGCCAAAAACACCAGTGGGTTCAATCAAACCTGGGGATTCAACGCGAGTATCTGGGGTCTTGGTCAACCAAGTCTTGGCGATGGATCTGGGATAGGCATATCATTCGGTCGCTTTCCGCCATTTTCCCTTGTCCAAGAAACATGGCTCGTCACAATAGATAATTCTTTTTACTCTCAAGATGCGAATGGCCGTGCGATGAGTTCCGCTTCTGTCCGCAGCCGCTCCACCTCGCCGAACGCGAACCTGTGGGTGCGAACCGGCACGACCGAGATCAACGCCGGGGACGTCATCCCCGTGACCGTCGGCGTCACCACCGGCACGCGCGCCATCGACGGCGCGCAGGTGGTCCTTCGCACTGGCAGCGGCGTCCAGATCGTCGACCGAGACGGCAACCCTGTCACATCGGCGGGTGCCTTGGACGTCACGACCGGCGGCGCCCTGCCGTCGCTCCTGCACCGTGCCCTTGACGCGGGCCGTGGCCTGATCGAACTAGCCTTCGGCCGGCAGATCAACCAGAGCATCAGCGGCATTTCCGGCGAGGCCACCCTCGGCACCATCTACCTCAAGGTCAACGAGACGCCGTCGGGCGACCTCCTCACCATCGAACGCCAGGGCACCGGCCAGTTCGCAACCGTCGTTGCGGGCGAGGGGGACGACCTCACCGGGTCGCTCATCGGTCTTTCCACCGTCGATGCCGTCAACGCCCCCGTCGACACGGTGCCGGTCGCCGGCGCACCGGTCGTCGGCGGCACTCCGGGCAGCAACTTCACCGCGCCGGCCGCGGCGCCGGCCCCATCGCGCGGCGCGGCACCTGCCCGTTCCGGGGTAGCGGCCACGCCGGCGACCGCGCGCCCGTCCATCGCCCTGTCGCGGTCGCTCACCGAGGACCGTGCCCGGGGCACGATCACCCTCTCCGTCCCCGGTCGTACCGCGGTCGAATTGAAGACCGGCACGCTTGCGATGGCGCCCGATCAGTATTGCCCTGTCCTTCGCCACCAGACCTACATCCGCCTGGAGGACGTCGGCATCGCCGGCGCAACCTTCGGCGTCGAACCCGGCGGCGTCCTCTCCTGGGTCTCCCCAGATCAGGCCGGGTGCGTCAACTGGACCGCAATCTCCGAGGGTGGGCTTACCTTCACCAAGGAGACGATCATGCAGTTCCAGCTCGCGCGGGCCGTGCCGGGCGCCCTCCTGTGGGTTCTTGACGGCAGCCGGAACGGCGAACTCTTCGAGGTCGACGCCAACGGCACCGCGAACTACGTCACCGCTGAGGCGTTCGCCGCCAACCAGGACCACTTCCGACAGGTCTGGGCGAACGTGATCCCCGTCAGTACGGCGCAGGTCGACGGCCTCGCGGCGCGCGGCGCCGTCGGTCGCTAACCCGCGGGGTGGCCCGACCTCTCCGGGCCACCCTTCCCTTCGGGGGCCGCAGGCATGCATCGACCGTGCCAGCGGCCCGTCCATCACCGCACCCGCGCTCGCCGGGTGCGAAGGAGTCCTTCGTGACCGGACAGCGCACGACACGCGACGGCAACGGCGGCGCCATGCCGCCACGCCTCGCGCGCACCGGCGCCCGCCGGTCCGGTATCGCTGGCGCCATCTTGGCCGCCATCCTCGTGGCCGGGGCAACCCTGTTGGGCACGACCCCAGGCGCAATCGCCGACATCGCCCCGACGGCACTTCCGACCGTTCCGGTTGCGACGGTCGCATCCGGTGCGCCTTCAACCCTCGCGCCGACCGTGGCACCCGCCCCGGCGGCGACGCAATCAACCATCCAGACCGCCACGTCGACGGGAACGCCCGCGGTGGCGACCGTGCCACCGGGCACCGATAGCGTGACGCCGTCCGCGTCGCCCGCGATACCTGCCCCCACCGGGACACCAACCGCCACGATCTCGGTAGTTGCCTCCCCGGCTGCGAAGGCGGCCATCGTGAACGCTGGCGTCACCGCTCGGGCGCGCCTCATGGCCAGCGCCTACACGCCTGCACCTTCCGTCGACCTCTACCTCGTCGGGGCGCCGTCACTCGCCCTCGGCCCCGGGCAGGTCATTGCAGTCGACCTCCAGGCGTGGGCGGGCGCCTCGCAGGTCGTCGGCATCGACGCCTTCCTGGATTTCGACCCGACGCGTGTCGAGGTCGACGCCATCGACCTTGCAGGGTCGCCGTTCGACGTCGTCCTGCAACGGACGTGGGTCAACGAGGCCGGACACGTCAACCTTTCCCTCGGTCGCCTCGTCGGTGCCAGCGGCGCCGGGGCGAGTGGCTACTTCCGGGTCGCGCGCGTCACCTTCCGTGCGGCCCCGGGCTTCACCGCGACCAGTAGCGCGACCACGGCACCGGTCACCTTCGCAACCGACCGCGCCGCCAACCGCGAGACGGCCGTCCTCACCCGCACCGACTCGGTGTTGCGCCAAGCGAACGGGGCAACCATCGCGCTCAATCCCGGGGCGATTGCCGTCACGTCGCCACTCGTCGGCGACGCATCGATCATCGCCGGCATCCCCGCCTCGGTTGGCTTCACGATCCTCGACGCCGCCAACCGGCCGGCCGCCGGGGTGGCGTACACCGTCGAGGTCCGGGGCGACCTCGCGCTCGTTGGCCCGGCCACCGGAACCACCAGCGCGAACGGGGCGGCCATCGCGCAAGTGAAGGGCGCGACCCCGGGTGCTACCGGCTTGGTCGCGGTGAAGGTCGGCGGGGCACTCGCGCAGGCACGAACCGTGCAGGTGACCACGGCGGCGACGGTCGCCGTGACGATTGCCTCGCCCAGCTTCGCACTTGCACGCGGGACGGTCCCCATCGCGGCAAGCACCACCTTCGGACCGGTGCCGGTCGGCAGCCGCTTCGAGGTTGAGTGGCGGTACCGCCTCGGTCCGGGCGGCACCTCCATCCCCGTTGAACCGGCGTCAACTGTCCCAGTCGTCGGCGGCATTGCCTCCGCCACGTGGGACACGACAGCGCTCAGCCTCGCCCCGGCGGGCGTGACGCGGAGCGAGGTGACGCTCGAAGCCGAGGCGCGCGCCGTGGACGGCACCGGCAACGTCGTCGGCCTCGCGACCGGCACGTTCGGCCCGATGGTGATCGACAACCAATCGCCGGCCCTCGCGGCGGTCGCCGCCGCCGGGCAGCCGATGGCCGACGACCCGTCGGTCCGCACGCGGATCGCCACCCGCACGTTCGCCGTCGCCGGCGTCACCGAGGATGCGGCCACGGTTGCGGTCTACCGCCGCGACACGATCGCCGGGCCTCGCCCCGCCGACGCGGTGCCAATGGCGACCGCCGTCGCCGGTCAGGTCGGTGCTTTTCGCGCCGCCATGAGCGCGCGTGCCATCTTGGTTCCTGCGACCGCCTCATTCATGGTTGAGCTGCCAGCATTTGCCGAGGCCGACGAGAACGAGCCCG
>CAILQO010000341.1 GCA_903836285.1 uncultured Chloroflexota bacterium | reverse complement strand
TTGACCCGCACCCGCCGACCCCAGCCGACGCGGATATCCCCGAGCCAATCGCCCCGGCGGTACCCGTGCCCACACCGGTCGACGTGGCGATCCCAATCCCAACCCGTGCCGCGGACGCACCACCGACACCGGCGCGAGCCGTCGAGGGCACATCACCCTCCGGGCGTACGCCCCGTGGGGAATCACCCTCGACACGTGCCGACGTGGCGCAATCAGCGCCTGCGCGTGCCGTGCCGGTTCCGCCGGCTCCACCCATTGCGCCGCGACGCCGTGAGATCGTCGGATACGTGCCCGGGGCACGCGTCCGCCCGGAGGTGTCACCCGCACCCGCGTCGTCATCGTCCGGCGGGGCACGCCCGACACCACGACCCGCCGCGACGCCGAAGCCACCGGAGATTGCCCGGACCGGGTCGCGGGCGATGCGTCGCGAACTCGACGACCCGAACCACCCGATGGCGCGCTTCTTGGCGATGTCGCCTGACCTCGGGGCAACGGCACGCGCGGCGAGGCCGGCATCCCGCACGGTCCCCTCATCCGCACCGATGGAACCCGAGCCGGAGGTCGCACCCGAGCCGCCGCGCATGGTTCCGGCAACCCGCTTGGTGCATGCCGACGAGCCAGAACTTGAGTTGCCAGTGAGCGACACCCCAGCGACCATCGAGGCATTGGCCGCACGCTTCGGCACGAAGCCCACCCCGGCAAGCCGTGATGGGCGGCCAGCTCCCTCGTCACGGTCGCAGGCGGCGCGCGAGGCGCAAGCGCGAATGCTTGAGCAGCTGCGCCGACAGGGGTGATCGCGGCGCCAGAGAACCCGAGGGCGTCGCCGACGTCTCCGGACGTGCCTCCTCATCCCGCGGCCGGCGGTGGTACCGACACCAGCCGACCTGACGCCCCCGACGTCTGCGTGATCCTCGACGACGTGCGATCGCTCTACAACGTCGGCGCCGTGATGCGCGCCTGCGACGGAGCCGGAATCTTCACGGTGCACGCCTGCGGGATCACGCCGTTCCCGCCTGCGGGCCTGGATCTGCGCGACGACCCACGCCGTGGCCCCGTCGCGGCCCGCGCCGCGCGTGAGTTGCGCAAAGTGGCCCTCTCGGCCTACGACGCCGTCCGGGTCACCCACTGGCCCGACGCATCCGAGGCAATCGCGCACGTGCGCGGCTATGGTGCGACAGTCGTCGCGGTCGAGACATCACCCAACGCCGTGCGGTACCGTGGCGCGTCGGTGCTACAGGTGCGCCCGTTGGCACTGGTCTTCGGGCATGAGGTGGATGGGGTATCTGCCGAGGTGCTTGGGCTGTGCGACGCGGCGGTATCTATTCCGATGGAGGGCGCCGGGCGGTCGCTGAACGTGGCCGTGGCGTGCGGCGTAGTGTGTTACGAGGCGATGGATCAAGGACTTGGCTACGCACCAACAATGCTGACAGTTGTCAATAAATGAATTCTACTCGCTTTGTTTTTCTTGACTATTTGCGAATTTTCGCAGCAACTAGCGTGTTTTTCGGCCACAATGTGTCCGGATTCCTCCAAAGCGTCATTGACTCACCCGAATTACATCA
>CAILQO010000340.1 GCA_903836285.1 uncultured Chloroflexota bacterium | reverse complement strand
GGCACCAACATGCTCCTCTACCTCGCCGGCCTCCAAGCTGTGCCGACGGAGTTGCAAGAGGCGGCCCGTATCGATGGCGCCAACGCGTGGCAGGTCTTCCGGCACGTCACGCTGCCGCTGATCACGCCGACCATCTTCTTCAATGTCGTGACAAACATCATCGGGTCGTTTCAGGTATTCACCACCGCATACGTCCTGACGCAGGGTGGACCGAACAACGCGACGCTCACGATGGTCTTGTACCTGTATCGCGAGAGCTTCCAGTTGTTCCACTTCGGCTACGCCTCGGCACTGGCATGGATCCTCTTCGCGATCATCCTGATGTTCACCATGGTGCTGTTACGCAGCTCCAGCTTCTGGGTGCACTACGAGGGAGGATTACGGCGATGACGCAAGCATCGGGCGCCGCCATCGCCGACCTGTCAGTCGTCGGCGGCGCCGCGCGCACGCCCTATAGTGCTCGCCGACGCACGCTTCGCGCAGGGCATCTCGCCGGTCGCGCGATGCTGTATGCCCTAGTCCTCGCCGGTGCGGTCACCTATGCCATGCCGTTCGTTTGGATGCTGTCGACGGCGGTCAAGCCCGGCTACCAAGTCTATCTGGTACCCCCCGTCTGGTTTCCAGATACCTACCAGTGGGATAACTTCTGGGTGCCGTGGGGCAACCTGCCGTTTGCGCAGTTTTATGCCAACACTGCACTCGTGACGTTCTTCACCGTCACCGGTACGCTGCTGTCCAGTTCGTTGGTCGCTTTCGCCTTCGCACGAATGCGATTTCGTGGGCGCGACCGCTTGTTCCTCTTGGTCCTCAGCACCATGATGCTGCCCAACCAAGTGACCCTCGTCCCGCTCTACCTGCTCTTCACGAAACTCGGGTGGATCAACACGCTGTTGCCGTTGATCGTGCCGCACTGGTTCGGGTCGGCGTTCCACATCTTCCTGCTCCGGCAGTACATGATGTCGATCCCGCTCGAACTCGATGACGCCGCACGTATTGATGGCGCCTCGTGGATCGACATCTACTGGCGGATCACCGTGCCGCTCGCTCGGCCGGCCATGGGGGTGGTCTCGATCTTTGCGTTCACCGCCTCGTGGAACGACTACCTCTACCCCCTGATCTACCTCAACGAGACCAAGAACTTCACCATCGCCCTTGGCTTGCCGCTCCTGAGTTCGCGCTACGTCACCGAGATCCAGCAGACCATGGCGCAAACCGTGCTCGCCATCCTGCCGCTGATCCTCGTGTTCTTCCTCGCGCAGCGGTACTACATCCAAGGCGTCGTCGTGAGCGGTGTCAAGGGGTAGCCGGATGCCCTCCGGGGCGCGGGTGCCACGACCCCCGCGCCCCACTCCACCTACTTCTTCACCGGCAGCGGCGCACTAAACCGCGCCGATGGGTCACCGCAGAACGGGTCCACGGGCGACACCCCTTCCCACGGCTCCTGCCCCAACAGCTTCCGCGCCACCGCGCGCTGCCACGGAGGCAACACCGTGTACGCGTTCACGTACGTCCCCACCTGCGGCGCGTCGTGCAACACATACGGCTGCCCGAACGACACCATCACCGTCGGGATCTCCGCCCAAAACCGCAGCATTGCGCCGCGGAACCCACCGCCGTGCAGCCGCCCCCAGTTCAGGCCGTGCCCTGTCGACCCAATCGTCGCCTCGCCACCCACGAGGTAGATCACAAGGTCCGTGTCGTCCGGCGTCGGGAGCGCCGCCGCGTCGAACTCGCGCACCACAAAGCCCGCCTCGCGCAAGACACCAAAAAACGGTTCGTACGACCGCCGCGGCATCGTCGGCAGGATCATCTCCGGGTAGTCGGCAATCACCACCACCCGTGGGTAGCGTGTGGCATCGATCGGCAACAGGCCGTCCTGGCGCTTGACAAGCGTCACCGACCGGCGCGCCACCTCCTCGGAGGTCGCCACGTGGCCGGCGGTCGCAAGGGCGTCGCGCGCCTCCTCAAGGGTGGCGATCCGTTCCGAGACCGGCTTGCGGTGCAGGCCAAGCGCCGCCTTCAGGCCGAGGATGCGCAGGCAGGCCTCCTCAAGGCGCGCCTCGGTCAGACGCCCGTCGGGCAGCCCCTCCTCCATCAGGCGCACGTCAACGCCCTCCGTGGGGAAGAGGAAGATGTCGCACCCCGACATGATGGCCAGCGGCACCGCCGTCGCGCGGTCGACCCACCCCGTCAGGCCCGCCATCGGCGTCGCGTCGCTCACCACCAGGCCGTTGAAGCCGAGGTGCCCGCGCAACAGGTCGGTCGTCAGGCGGTGCGACAGCGTTGACGGTTCGAAGGTCCAGCGGTCGTTGTCGGTTCCGCCCATGCGTCGCTGCCACGACGGCAACGCAATGTGCGCCGCCATCACCGTGAGGACGCCGGCGCTAATCGTCGACCGGAAGATCCGGCCGGACTTCGCCTCCCATTCATCGAACGGCAGCACGTTGATGGAGGTCAGCAGATGCTGATCCCGGTCGTCGTAGCCGTCGCCGGGCCAGTGTTTGACGGACGCCGCGACGCCGCCCGCCTGCAACCCATGCACGTAGGCGATGGCGTGCGCCTCGACGGCGTCGACCCCGGAACCGAACGATCGGGTCCCGATGGCAGCACTGAGGTGGCGCGCGTTGATATCGACCACCGGGGTGAACGACCAGTTGAAGCCAAGCAGGCGCGCCTCGGCGGCGAGCATCCCCGCAACGCGTTCGGTAAGTGCCGGGTCGTCACAGGCGGCGAGTGCCATCTGGTTCGGGACGGGCATCATGAAGGGGAAGGACATCGGCCCGCCTTCAAGGTCGCCCGAGACGAGCGGTGGGATCGCCGACTCCTCCAGTGCGATGCGCGTCGCCTCAAGGCCCTTCGCGAGGTCCGGCCCCATGAAGCGGTGGATGCCGCCCGGGCGCGTCGCCATGAGAGAGCGCACCGCGCCGGGGTCGTCGCCGAAGGTGGCGTAGAGCATCAGTTGGCCGATG
>CAILQO010000339.1 GCA_903836285.1 uncultured Chloroflexota bacterium | reverse complement strand
GACACCGCCAGACCAGAGTTCGTAGACGCGTGACGTACTCTGTCGACACCAATATCCTGCTCCACGCTTCGAACTCCGCAAGTCCACATCGACCGCGCGCTTCGTCCTTCCTCGAGGAGTGCGCGCACAATTCTGAGACGTTCTGCCTGGCATGGGTCACCGTGTTTGGGTACGTGCGGATAGCGACGCACCCGGGCATATTCCCAAGCCCGTTGCTCCCCGCTCAGGCGCTCAGCAACGTGACCGCTCTGCTGGGCCTACCTCAGGTGCGTGTCATTGGCGAAGGCATCGACGGCCACGCATTCCTGCGCGAGTACATCGAGGCGTCTGGAGAGGTCCCGGCACGGGGTAATCACGTGCCGGATGTGCACCTTGCTGCAATCTTGCGCCATCATGGCGTTCGCCTGCTCTACACCGCAGACAACGACTTTCGGCGCTTCGCCTATCTGGACGTACGGAACCCCCTCCTGCCTTAAGGCCGAATGCGTCACTCGTGCCGGAAATGCAAGGTGCTCACGCACCAGCTACGGTGCCTTGATCATCAACCCGTACGCCTCCCGGCGCGACGTCACTTTTCCAGGATCGATCTCAATCCCAAGACCCGGCAGGTCCGGCATCACGATCGCCCCACCCTGCGGCGCCAACGTATGCACGTGAAAGTGTTGTGCCACCGGTTGGTAGCGCACGAGGTACTCCGCCATCGGGAAGGTCGACGGCGGCTGCGACGCGATCACGTGCGCCGCGGCGTAGGTCGAGTGCCCGTGCGGGATCACGTGGCGCCCAAACGCCGACGCCAACGTGCCGATGCGCACCAGCTCCGAGATCCCCCCGCACCAGTCCGGGTCGGCCTGCAACACGTCGACGCCACCCGTCTGCAGCAGTTGCAGGAAGCCCCACCGGGTGTACTCATGCTCACCCGTCGCAATCGGCACGCGACCGGTGCCGCGAATCTGGGCAAACTCGGCGATACGGTCGGCCGGGACCGCCTCCTCAAGCCACCGCGGGCGGAACGGCTCAAGGCGCTCCACCATCCGCAGGGCGTAGGCGACATCCCACCCCATCCAGCAATCGAACATGAGGTCGATCTCCGGCCCGGCCGCCTCCCGCACCGCCCGCGCCATCGCGACGTTCCGCTCGATTCCCGGCAAGCCGTCGTTCGGCCCATACCGGAAGAACCACTTCTGGGCGCGGTACCCCTCGTCGATCATCTCGCGGACGCGCGCCGCGATCCGCGCCGGTTCGTGGCTTGACCCAAGCATCGACGCGTACGCCGGCACCGCCGGGCGCGTCGGCCCACCCAGCAACCGCCAGACCGGTGCCCCGGCGAGCTTGCCCCGCAGGTCCCAGATGGCGCAGTCGACGGCGGAGATCGCCATCATCAGGTAGCCCTTCCGCGCGTGGCGGTCGGAGCGGTACATCACGTCCCACAGGTACTCACCGGCGCGTGGGTCTTGCCCAACGATCAACGGCGCCAACTTCGAGTGGATCAGCGGGATGACCTCGGGGAAGATCGGCCCGAACAGCCCGTAGGCGCCACCGGCCTCCTCAACCTGTACGTAGGCGGCCTCGAGGTGGTGACGCGCCCCGGCGGGCGGGCGCACGGCGAAGTGGGGGTAGATGTCGAGCATCCCCACCTGGCGCTCCTCCTGCGCCGGGATCTCGGCCGGACCCTCAACCACGAAGCACCGCACGGCACTGATCCGCATCGTCGCCCTTCCTCCCGCCCACTCTCGGGCGCGCCACGATACATCGGGACGACGAGGCGTCGCGATGTTGAGGCGCACCCAGCCGGCGTACCTACCCGCCCCACCGGATGCGCGACCAGAACCGCGGCGCAGGCACCGCTGGCACTTCCGGTGACGCGACGGGCACAGGCACGCCCTCCGCCTCCAATGACGCCTGCCAACGGACCCCCGCCGTGAAGAACCGACTCGCCCCCACCGTCACCGGCACCGGCGACGCCAAACCGGCCTCGCGAAGCAGCGCCTCCACCCGCACACGCGTCGCCGCGTCGGGCACGATCACCTCGCGGATCGCCGTCGCCGGGATCGCGCCGGGCACGAAGATCACCGCCTGCATCTGCCGCTCCCGCTCCGCATCCACCCGCAACGTCGTGTCGGTCCCCTCGGTCCACGCCGTGCCGCGCACCACGCGCATGTCGAGCGCCTCACGCGCCTCGTCCGGGGCCATATACCGCGTCCGCGGCGATGCCGGGTCACCGTCGGCCACCAACGTGCCCGGCCGTCGCGAGAGCGTTGGCGACACCCGCACAATGCACACCGCGCGCGACGCCCGTTCCGCCTCCATCCCGGTGGCGGCGAGGACTACGTGGCGATACAAGCGGGCGTTCCGGGCATTCAGATAGACCGGCACGTGGTCGCCGGGAAAGAACCCACTCGACAGCGCGCGGGCGTTCCCCATCACCGGCAACAGGTCGCGCCCTGGGGTGTCCTCGGCCTCCGCAATCGTGTCACCTGCCGGCGCGATCCCGTCGCGGAGCAATCTCGCGACGTTCTCGACGAGTGCCAGATATTCCAACCGAAACGGCACCGCCGTCCGCGCATCCGGCGATGGGTCGCGCGGGGCGGCGACCGCTGCCCGAGTCGGCGACGGAATCGTGACCACCCCCGGGGTCAACCCTGCCGCCGAACCGGGGGTCGGCGACGGAATCG
>CAILQO010000338.1 GCA_903836285.1 uncultured Chloroflexota bacterium | reverse complement strand
TCATGCCAAGTCAAGAGAGTGGCGCCGGGGACGACCGTCTCGCCAACGTGGGCGACGGTCCGCACGACGTTGCCCGCACGCGGGGCCGTCACGATTCCCTTGCCGACCTGCGCCTCAAGGACCTTGACGGACGCTTTGGCTTGCTGAACTTGTGCCTCGGCCACCGCCAATTGCGATGGGGTCGCCCCGGTGCGCGCCGCGTCCAGGCGCGCCTCTGCGGCGGCGACGTTTGCCGCGGCGACGGCAGCCTGCGTGGTCGCGGCGTCCACCTGGGCGGTCGCGACAAGTGGGTCGGCACGTTGCGCATCAAGATCGGCAACCTGCACCTCCGCCTGCTTTAGGGCGAGGCGGGCGATCTCAAGATCGCGGTCGGTCGCCGGCCGTCTTCGGATTGCCAATGCCTCCTCGGCCTGCCTGACGGTCAGGCGAGCAACCTCAAGGTCACGTTCCGTCGCCGGCTGCTTCCGGATCCTCAGGGCAGCCTCCGCCTGGGCGACGGCACCGCGGGCGGCGTCGAGGTCAAACGTCGTGGCCTTGGCAACCTTTTCCCGTTGCGCGGCGGCGGCCGTAACCCCGAGGGCAGCGACGGCCCGATCGAACTCGGTAGGGCTAGCGATCGCCGCCGCGGCGGACTCCGCTTGGATCAGTTGGGCCTTCGAGGTGTCGACAGCGGTCTGCGCGGCGGTGACGTCGAACGCGTTGACCTCCTGCACCTTCTGCAACTGCGCACGCGCCTGTTCAACCGCCTCCTCGGCGAGACGACGGTCCCATGCAGTCGGGCCGGCCAAGGCACGGTCGTACGAGACGCGGGCGCTGTCACGCGCAATCTGGCGTTGATCGCGATTGGCTTCGGCGACATGCAGCGACTGTTGGGCCTGCACGTAGGTGAGGTTCACCTGGTCTGCCGACATCGAAGGCGGGAGCCGACTGTCCTTCAGGCGCGCGGCCTGATCGAAAACGCTCCGGGCATCCTCGACGGTCTGCCCGGCAGCCACGTACGCCGCATCGGCGGCCTCCCATGCGAGGCGTGCCTGTGCAACGTCTTCCGCACGAGGCGTGCCTTCACGCATCTGATCGAGGCGCGTCTGGGCTTGGTCGGCGACGGCGCGAGCGGCGCCGAGGTCACCGGCGCGTGGCCCCGCTTGCACCTGCGCCAGGCGGTTCTCGGCGGCGGCCACCTGCGCCTTCGCCGCCGCCACGACGGCGTCAGCACGCTTGCGTTCCTCGGTGCGGGCACCGGCATCGAGTTGCATGAGCCGGGTGCGCGCCACCTCAAGTTGGGCTTGGGCGGCAGCGACATCTTCATCGCGGCCTCCAGCCTCAAGCTGTGCCAGGCGGACCTTCGCCACGTCAAGCGTCGCCTGCGCTGCCGCGACGTCGTCATCGCGCCCGCCTGCCTCGAGTTGCGCAAAGCGCGCCTTCGCAATGTCAAGCGTCGCCTTGGCCGAGGCCACGTCTTCGTCACGACCACCGGCCTCAAGTTGTGCAAGGCGCGCGCGCGCCACGTCGACCGCGACGCGGGCTTGGTTCAGGCGTGCGTCGAGTTCCTGCGGGCGCGCACGGATCAACTCAGCATTGCGAAGCGCGGCACCGGCGCCGTCGAGTTGTGCCTTGGCGACGTCCCGCGCCGCCTCGGCGGCACGTAGGTCTTCGGGGCGCGTGCCGGCACGCAAGTTGGCAAGGGTTGCCTCGGCGACGGCGGACGCGGCGCGCGCCTGGTCAAGCTGCGCCGCCAACATTGGGTCTTCGATCCGGGCCAACACTTTGCCGGCGGTTAGGACGTCGCCGTCACGTACATCAAAGACCACAAGGCGCCCGGCGACCTCCGCGGCCATGGTGCTGGCATCACTTTCGATCGTGCCTGACGCAACGATGCGATCTGCCGACGACGTGCTAGCGGCGCGAGCGACACCCGGGATAGCGATGTACCCAGCGCGCGCGGCCCACCAACCGCCGCCACCACCGAGCACAACAACAGCG
>CAILQO010000337.1 GCA_903836285.1 uncultured Chloroflexota bacterium | reverse complement strand
CGTTGGCGTGAATTGCGATCAGCGGGACGCCGGTAAGGTGGGCCTCGAGATCCGCGATGGTGCCCGCCAGACCTGATTCGGTCGCAACGTCGTAGCCGCTTCCGAACAGGTGCGCGGTGTCCAGACACAGCCCCAGACCCGGGTGCCGGCCTGCTCCTTCGACGATTGCCGCGAGTTCGGAGAAGGTCTTGCCGATAGTCTTGCCTGCTCCAGCACACGTCTCCAAGGCAACTATCGGACGCGCATCGAGCGTCTCGGTTCGTTCAAGAACCTTGGTCATCGCGAGGGCGCACCGAGCAATCGCCTCGTCTGGTCCAAGCGTGACTCCAGACCCGGGGTGCACGACGACCGCCGCTGCCCCGATCATCGCCCCCACTTCAAGGTGCACTACCAGTGCGTCGATCGCCTTCTCCCAGTTCGCGTCGTCAGGCGACGCGAAGTTCATGAGATAGATGCCGTGTGTCACCACTGGCCAGAGGTCCAGTTCGACACATCCCCTGCGGAAGTCGTCGACTACCTTCGCCTTCGGGACCGACGCACGCCAACCGCTCGGGTTCTGCGACCAGACTTGGATCGGCCCACCGGGGGCGCCATCCACGCCGAGCCCGATTCGCCGAGCCTCCGCTATTGCGCCGGCAATCCCCCCACCTAAATGCGCGCCGAGCCGCGGCGCACCCATTCCTGCCGTCATTCCGTACACTCGCCCCGTCGCTAGCACAGGAACCGCCCTCCGCGGTCCGTCCGTTGAAACGCGAGCGAAGGAATACGGGTCATGCCACCAGCCGCTGACGAGCCGTTTGCTCGGATTGACGTCGCTCAGGCCAAGATACTGATTGCCGCGGGCGTCCACGTCATCGATGTTCGTGAGCCGAAGGAGATTGGGGAGGACGGGAAGATCCCTGGATCGCATCTCGTGCCACTGAACACATTCCTCGCAAGTGCGGGGGAGCACGTGACGGGCGACGCCATCTTGTTCTACTGCAAGGCGGGTGTTCGGAGTGCCATAGCCTGCGAAATGGCCGCGGCAATCGGCGTTCCGACCCTCTACAACCTTGAGGGCGGCATCGTCGATTGGAAGAAAGCCGGCGAGCACGTCGAGTACCAGTGAGCAACGTAGCAGGTGCCACGGCACCGTCACCTGCCTCCGGCGCACCACTATTGCACATTGCAGTTCTTGGACTCGGCTTGATCGGCGGTTCAGCCGCTCAGGCGTGGCGCAATCGTGGGCACCGCATCACCGGTTGGAGCCGGCGCGCGGAGACGGTCTCGCTTGCCGCCATTCGGGGAATCATCGACGACGGCGCCAATTCCGCTGCGTCGGCGGTGCATGGTGCCGACGTCGTCGTCCTCGCCCCCCCAGTCCTTGCGATGCGCGAGGTGCTTCGAGCCATCGCGCCGAAGTTGAGGACCGGCGCCATCGTGACTGACGTCGCAAGCACCAAGCAAGCACCGGAACGATGGGCGTCCGAGTTGCTCCCAGCGCACACCCATTGGGTGGGAGCACACCCGATGGCGGGAAAGGAACTTTCGGGCCTGAGTCACGTCGACCCAGATCTCTTTCGCGGACGGACTTGGGTCGTGGTGCCGCCACCCGGTGCATCCCGCGATGCCGTTTCGACCGTCGAGCGGTTGGGACAGGAATTGGGCTCCCGGATAATTGAGATGGACGCTGCATCCCATGACGAGGCGGTCGCTTACGTGAGCCACCTCCCGTTCATGGTGTCGACCGCGCTATCGGCTGCAGTGATCGGCTCCGAGCGATTTGTGGCCTGGTCAGCGGTTGCGGCAAGTGGTCTGCGAGACATGACCCGCCTCGCCAGCGGGGACGCACTCATGCATCGCGACATATGTGCGACCAACCGCGATCAGATCGCTGACGCGATGGAGCGCTTCGCTGCCGCGTTCGCAGGCCACGAATTCCTGCAGGGTGTTGGCCGGCACCGACGGATTGACCGAGAGCAGGAACGGCGCGTCGACGAGCTTGGTGATCGGCTGGAAGTCGCGGATCGGATCGTAGGCGAGCTTCGGATGCACCGCGGTGTTGGACGCAAAGTTGCCGATCGTGCCCACCAGCAGCGT
>CAILQO010000336.1 GCA_903836285.1 uncultured Chloroflexota bacterium | reverse complement strand
CCTCCCGAAACCCAGTGGCCCGGCACAACGCGCGACTCGCCGCGTTCTCCGGGAAGACCCGCGAGAGCAACTTCCAGAAGCCCCGTACCTCGCAGGCCTCGACCAGCGCCTCGAGGGCGACGCGCCCAAGGCCCGTCCCGCGGTACGCGCGGGCGACGTACACTGAGAACTCGGCGACGCCGTCGTAGCACGGGCGCGACCGGTACGACGAGACGCCGGCCCACGCAACCACCTCGCCGCCGCGCACCACTACCACCGTCGGCTGGGCGTCACCACGGCTCTCAAGTCCCACCGCAACGGCCTCCACCGTGCGCGGCGCCGTCTCGAAGGTGGCCACGCGATCCTCGATGCCCTCGTTGTGGATGCGTGCGATTGCCGACGCATCCGCCGGAACCGCAAGGCGAGTTGTGACGTCTGCCATGCGGGCAGCGTACCGCCGGTCGAACAGCTCGGCCCGCAACCGTCACTGGTGGGACAATGGCGCACGACTTCGGGGTGACCGAGGTATCGGGAGCGCGGACGATGGCACCTCAAGGCGCGGGCCCTTCCACCACCGCCGCCGTGATCGACCGGTGGCAAGGGCGACGCGTTCTCGTGATCGGCGACATCGTGGCCGACGAACAGGTCTACGGCCGGCCGTTGCGCATTGCCCGCGAGGCCCCGGTCCTCGTCCTTGAGCATGTTGGCAACACCATCGACCCCGGTGGCGCGACAAACGTCGCCGCGAACCTCGCCGCCATGGGCGCGACCGTGATCCTCGCCGGCGTCGTCGGCGACGACGCGACTGGCCGTGCCCTTATCGACAATCTCGCGGCGCGCGGCATCGACGTCTCGGGCGTGGTCGTCGACCCAAGCCGCGCAACGACGACCAAGACGCGCGTGTGGGCCGCCGGCGCTCAACAACAGGCGCGCCAGATGGTCGTGCGCCTTGACCGTCTCGACAACCGTCCGCTCGGACCAGAGGCAGTCGCCACGCTCGTCGGCCACGTATCGCGATCACTCGCAACCGAGGACAGCGCCGCGCCGGTCGACGCCGTCGTCATCTCGGATTACGAGAACGGCGTCATCCATCCAGAGGTGATCGCCGCGTGCCTGCCGGTGGCAACGGCGCGAGGGATCGCAGTGGTCGTCGATGCGCACGGCGGCCTCGATCGCTTTCGCGGGGCGACCGTCTTCACGCCGAACCAACCCGAGGCGGAGGCCGAACTCGGCCGCACCCTCACCACCGACGACGATGTGGAGTCCGGCGCGCGTGAGTTACTTGGGCGACTCGACGCCGCTGCGATCCTCATCACGCGCGGGCAGCAGGGGATGACCCTCGTTGTGCGCGACGTTGCTGGAAGCACCGCGACCCGTGTACCGGCGCCGACGATGGCCGCCGTCGACCCGACCGGCGCAGGCGACACCGTCGCGGCGGCGTTCACGCTTGCATGGGTGTCCGGGGCCTCCCCGGCCGACGCCGCGCGCTTGGCAACCGCAGGCGCATCGGTCGCGGTGGCCCATGCGGGGACGGTGGCGGT
>CAILQO010000335.1 GCA_903836285.1 uncultured Chloroflexota bacterium | reverse complement strand
GGGAGCCTCGGATCGTTGACCCGGTAGCGCAATCCGCGCGCGAACAGGGCCTTGCGGACGGCAATTTCTGGGCGGGTGCCCGATGACCGAATTGCGGCCATCATCCGACTTCTCGTCGCCGGGTCGATCGACTTGGCCATGCTTGCACCCGCGCGCCCCGTGCCGACAGGGCGCCGGAAGGCTAGCATTCCCGGCAGCCTGCATAGACGCCAACGGGGCGGTCGATGTGAATCGACCGCCCCCTCGCTGAGCGCCTGACGGGCGCGAGCCGCTACGCGGTTGGCGTGGACGGACCGCCGCGCAGGTCCCGGCGACCCTTTCGGATGCGGTCAGACGTCGACACGGCCTCCTTGGCCGCGGCTCGCGGGGCTCGAGCCACCGAGAAGTCCGCCATGGCGCCGTCCCATTCCGCCATATCGGCGCTGAGCGACGCCGAGTGCACCGCCATCCGCGCCACCGACCGCAACGCTGCTGCATGCAGGTCCCTCGACTTGGCAAGGAAACCGTCCCGCGACGACCGCGCCGACTCGCGACGGGAGCGGTGCATCAAGTGCCTCCCCGCGTCGTTCGCGAGGCTCTCCTCAATCGGCTCCTCGTCGCACGCTTCCGGGTCGGCGTAGGTCCAAGAGACCTCGTGCCAGTCCGACTCGCCCGTGACATCGCTGCCCGGGACCCGCCATGTCAGGCGAACGCGGACTCGCGGACCATCGGTGCCTACGTCACCGGCCGGGTGCACGATGCCCACGATGATCGTCCGGTTTTCGGCCCCGACGAGGTCACCGACATCGAGGACCGTCGTGCGTCGACCACCGGTATCGGCGGCCGGGTCGAGCCGCCCGCCGCGGACCCACAAGCCACTGACAGAGTCGATCCGGGCCTGATCGTCGTGATCGATCTCGACGGCGACCGACGAGACCTCGACGTTTATCGCCTCGCCCAACTCGCCGAGGAAGGTTGCGACGATCTCGCTGGTATCGCGCAGGTTGTGGAACAGACCACCTCCCGCCGTCGCCATCGGTGCAAGGAGGTCCTCGTCGTAGTCACCAATTCCGAAGGTGCTGGTGACCACGCCGAATTCCGTGCGTGCGGCGGCCACATCGTTCGCAATTGCCTCGGGATCGGTGATCCCCTCGTTCGCCTGACCATCGGTCAGGAGGTAGCACCGAACTACACGACCGGATGCCGCACCGCCCTCGGGGGCAATGGCCCGGCTTCCGTGCACCCACCCGTCATGGAGAGCGGTCCCGCCTCGGGGATAGACTGCCGACACGAGCTCGCGGAAGCGGGCACGCGAGGCCGCGTCGATCCGCGTGCGGGGCAGGAGGACCTCCGTCACGTTGTCGAAGACGGTCAGGGAGACCTCGTCACCCTCGTGCAGGCGGTTGACGATCTCGATCGCCGAATGCTTCGCCACGTCGATCTTCCGGCCCTGCATCGAACCGGAGCGGTCGATGATGATGCCGATCGAGACGGGCGTACGGTTGGCGTCGGCAGTGCGGGGTCGGGAGGTCGCGACGAGGTCGACGCCGAAGTAGCGCGTGTCACCGCCGAACGGCACGCGCGACTGGTCGCGTCGCACGCCGACGGAGACGCTCGGCGCACCGGAGACGTCGCGCGAGGCGGGGGTGGTTCGGGAGGTTCGTGCCGGCATGGAGGCAGGTCCTTCTTTGGCGTCGGTCGGTCAGTCGGTCGCCGTTGACCGACCGACCGCCGCGCATAACTGGCCGGCAGTCGCGTCATTGCGTGCCAGCTCTCACCTACCTAGGTCACGACCACCGCGCATGTGTGACGCGCGTGCATTCACGCCGTGGCGTACCCAAGCGCATGGCAATCGCTGATGTCGTGCGACCTTGCCGGACCGGTCCCAGTCGCGGCGTCACGCGGACTGGGCGCCGCTCACGCTGCGGGCGCTGTGCCGCCGACCGGAGAGGCGCAACCTAGTCGAGGGCGCGATCAACGACGCTGCGAAGCCCGTCGAGGTCGAGGATGGAGAGCCGATGTCGCCCGACCGCCAGGTACCCACGCGTACGGAACGAGGCGAGTGACTTGTTCACGGACTCGCGCGTAGCACCAATCATCGAAGCCAGATCCTGTTGCGTCACGCGCAACTCGATCGCTGGCCCGCTGACGCGTGTCGATCCGGGAACGGTGACACCGAGTTCGATCGCTTCCGTCGCCATCGACACGAGCTTCTTTGCTAGCCGTTCGCCCACGTCGAGGAAGGCAGCATCCTGGACAAGCATCCCGGTCTCGCGCAACCGACGCGCCAACGCCCGCAGCAGGCGCAACGACAGGTCCGGCGCCTCGCGCAGCAGCTTGTGGAAGTCAACCTTGCGCAGCGAGAGCGTCGTCGTCATCGTCGTCGCCTGTATCGTCGCGGAGCGCGGCAGGTCGTCAAGCAATGACATCTCTCCGAAGCTCTCGCCATCCGCAAGGAACGCCAGGATCGCCTCGTGGCCGGCGCGCGACGTCGTGACAACTTTTACCTGCCCACGCAGGATGATGTGGACCGTATCGCCCGGATCACCTTGCAGGAAAACGATCTGGTCCGGCTCAAAGCGATGCGTCCGCGCCGTCCTCGCCAGATCCGCGAGCTGAACGTCAGTCAGGCCGCGCAGCAGGGGAACGTGGCGCAACTGCTCCACGAACATTGCCCCTGATCGCGATGACGACACTCGCGCCTCCAACTGGACCCGCCGGCATTTCGGCGCCCTCGTTCTTACCCCACACCGACTAGCTCGCAGGCATCGTTGCCCGACGCACCCACTCGATGCGCCGTAGCCGGTACCCGTCGCGCGCGCGGTCGAGGCCCGGACACGATGGTCGCCGCCACGACACGGTCTGCAACGCGGATGCACCCGGTGCATGGGCCTCGTGACCCGGTAATGATGCCCGTGCGGGGCGGTGCAGTCCACCCGCAACCAGACCGCGCGCGTCGAAGCACCGTGCGATCCACATCGCGTCGGATCATCCGCGAGGTTGCACGACCCATCGCGGGTGAACTTCGAGGGATTGAGCGGCAGGACCGGTGACGACGAGCGAGCGCAGTAACCCTGCAGGCGGGTTCCTGTGACTGGGCACCAGCGAGTCGTCACCGGCCCGGTTCGGGTTCGTACGTGGCGCCGAAATCGTCCCACGCCGCCTCACATATGACGTGGTCCGGGGCGTGCGCGAACGCGTCGGTGGGCGTGCCCTCGCGGTCGACCTGCTCGGTCAGGTCAACGTGAACACTGCCGACCTTTTGACCCTCGACGACCAGATCGACCTTCACGCCGCCACGCTCGTCCTGGTCGACGGCGCGACCCTTCCACCGCGCGACCGGATTCAGGTATCGACCATCGGATACCTCGACGGTTCCGATCCGGTCCGCCCGGTCCGCCCGGCACGAACTGCAGAGCTGCGAGGCATCCCGGTGTTCCGCGCGGCGGGGGAGCCGTTGCGTCGCTCCCTACTCGCACGCTGAACACTGTCGTGCCGCGATTGAGTTCGGCGCCCTGCCCAACCGCCCCGGCGTCCGTGACCCTCGATTGCATACGGCCTCTCGCGCCACTTGGCGATCATCGCGCAAAACTGAGCGGGCAAGTCGTACCGCGCCGGCAAGGTCCTCGAGGAGCTGCTCGGCCTCGGCGCAACCGCTGTTGTCCTCCACCCTAACTCCGATTACGTCCAGTTGCGGAAGGATCGTGCCG
>CAILQO010000334.1 GCA_903836285.1 uncultured Chloroflexota bacterium | reverse complement strand
TTCGAGCGTCCTTGCCGACATGGTCGTCCCTCCCCTACCCGGCGCCTAGACGCCATAGAAACACCTGTTCTAGAACAGGTGTTTCTATGGCGTCTAGGCGCCGGGTAGGGGAGGGACGACCATGTCGGCAAGGACGCTCGAACTCGCAATCGGGAACCACGGCGCGGACAACCTGCCAGAAGGCTTCGTGATCGAGGAGCGCCTCGACGCGCGCCAAGATCCGGCTCCGATTGTCTTTGACCTCTACCGGTCTGGCAAGCGGGTGGCTTGGACCCTGCGGTCGCGCGATGCGGCGATCCGGTGGGCCTGGCGCCTCTACGGGGCCGCGGAGGTTGCACAGGGACCGGTGCCAATGGCGCGCCGCGCGCCGACGGCGCCGTGGTGGGCGCGCGCGTCATAAGTCAATTCCTGGTCAGGAAACCGTGCCTTCGCGCCGGGCGGCGTTGCCGGGCGAGAGCAGCCATCCCACCACGGCCGTCAGCACCAAGGGCAGCAGGGCGAGGAAGCCGACCGACAGCAGGGCGGTACGCAGTCCGTACACGTCCGCGATTGTCCCGACCCCGGGGACGAGCAGCCCGCCCATCCCGAATGCGAATCCGACGATCAGGCCCGAAGCCAGCGCGCGGCGCTCAAACCACAGCTCCTGCGCAAGCACGACGGTGATTGAGAACCCCGCGAGGATGAGCGCCCCGGACGCCCACAGCATCGCGATCGCGACCGGACTTGCCGCCGGGAGTGCCAAGAACGCGGCCACGGTGAACGGCACGCCCGCCAGTGTCAGTGCCAGCACCCGCAGGCGTCCGTAGCGGTCGGCGAGATGCCCGCCTGCAAGGGTTGCGCCCGCACCGATCAGCAGCATCACCGATAGCACTTGTGACGCGAACGCCTCGGTCTGACCGGCCTCCCGTACGAAATAGAGCGGCACGTAGCTGTTGAAGCTGCTTGAGATGGTCGAGCGGAGCGCCACAAGCAGTACGAGCACCGCGAGAGCAAACACTCGCCTCGCCCACCCAAGCGCGGCGATGTCCATGGGCGGAGGCGCGGGGGCTGCTTTCGGGCGCGCGTCGCCCGGTGCCGCTGCCGTCCACCTCGGGACGGCCCACCAGAGGTACGCCGCGATCGCGAGGCCGACCGGCGCGAGACCGAGCGTACCGGCGGTGCCGAACCACAGGACGAGCGACGTGCCAACGATTGGGCCGAGCGCCACCCCAACGTTGCCCCCGACGAGGAACCAGGATGTCGCCAGCGCCGAGTTGCGACCCGCGTACGATCCGACAATCTTGTATCCCTGTGGATGGAACCCGGCGACGCCAATCCCGCCGATCACGACCATCGCCAGGAATGCCCCGTAGGCGGGCATGACCCCGATGAGCGAGATCCCGATGGTCGCCGTCGCGACGGAGAGCGCCACCCATCGAGGGTCGCGTCCACGATCGGTCACGATCCCCACGAGTGGTTGGGCGACCGAACCGGTCAGGCTCGCAACCGCCGCGATCAGACCGGCAAGGCCGTAGGTCAGGCCAAACTTCTCCTGCCAAAACGGCAGCAGCGGGTACACGGTGGTCGCGTAGGTGTCAACCACGGCGTGCGCGACGGTCATCGCGACCAGGAGGGGCAAGTGAGCCCCGGCGACTGGTTCGTGCCGTGGAGGACGTTCGTACCGTGGTGGGGCCGCGGCGGTCTCGGTTTGCATCTTGCCCTCCGGGGCACGTCCTCGCCGGGTGCGTGGACCCCGGATCGGGTCACATGGTACGCGGGTCGGCGGCAGCGCATCGCCCCGTACCCTCTGGTGCATGACATCGGACGCGCACGGTCACCCGGACCGGGTCGGACCGGTTCCGGAGGCGCCGCCCGACCGACTGACGTCGTGGGTCGTGCTTGACCTCTTGGCCACGGCAAGGCGATGGCGGGCGCGCGACCAGTTCATCGCAGGAAGAATCGACGCCCTCGGCGCGGCGGTCGTTGCATGCCTCAACGCTGGACAACCAGTGCCCCGCTGGTTGCGCCAACTCGTGGTGGGGTCGCTCCTTGACCACCTCTGGGAGTACCGCAAGCCAACTGATCCCCCGGGCGCTGCCGAGTGGGTGGCGGCGCGGGATGGGCTCGTTTCGCTCTGGCGCGAGGGACCGGCGCGCCTGTCCGAGTTGCGGTAGTGCCGGGTTGGGGTAGAAATCGAGGAGCTGGCTCAGGGATCATGCCCGCCAGTTCATCAACGTGGCGGCGCCGACGGCAAGTCCCAACCCGGCGGCGTGCCGAATCGTCGGACGCTCACGGAAGAGGACCCATCCGCCCGCAACCGTGCAGATGAGCCCACCCGCCGCGGCCACCGGGAACGCGATGACACCAGGCACGGTTGCCAGCGCAGGCAGGAAGGCGCTGAGCTGCCCGAAGTTCACCGCGCCAGTCACCACACCCAAGCCAATCGACTTCGCGCGCCCCGCCGAAGTGTGTCGGCCCTCGCCCCGTGGTTGGCGTCGCCACGTCAAGGCGGAGAGGACCGTGGCGGTCGCGTACGCCGCCGCGACGTATGCCGGGCGGTCTCCGGGCGAGTTGAGTTCGGCGAACACCTTTGCGGCGAGGAGGCCCGCACCAGTGACAAGGAGCGTCGCGCCGACGGTCACCGCCACTCGCAGGGGGCCCGGATGCGCGCCACCGTGGTGCCTCGCCCGCTCGGCAGGATTGACGCCGGCGAGCAACGGAAGGGCAATCGCGGCAAGCAGCAGGCCACCCGCCTGAAACGACGAGACCGGCTCGTGCCAAACCAGCATCGAGGCGACTACCGGTACGGCAGCGGCGAGACGCAGCACGCTGGTCGCGACGGCGATCCCACCGATGCCAATCAGGGCATGCATGAACAGGAAGGTGAGCTGGTACTGCGCCCCGTTCACCGCGCCAGCAATCAGGGACCCCCACGCTGGCGGCCCGGTCGCGCTCGCGGCGAAGACCGCAAGGCCCAAGAGCGCTCCGGTGGCGTAGTTGGTCGCACCCACCATCGCATAGTCGAAACGCGGACCTCGGGCGTACCGCACGAGCAACGTGAACGCGGCGTTACCGACGAGGTGCGCGACGAGCAGCAGCATGAGTGGACGCAGTCTACGTCGGCACCTCCCGTTGCCCGGTCGTGGCGAGTCCAGTCGCACGAAACTGCCAGATGCCAGTGAAGGCGACGTGAGTCTGGCTAGGGTCGGCGTCCGCCTCCCTGTTCATGGGTCCACCAGCGGCACCTGCGCGGTGGCGGCGGTCGTCATGGTCCATGGCTCCGGGAGGGAGCCTTCAACGGACGACATGCGCCAGGTTCGCACCTACAATGCCGGCGACATGCAACTGCCGCTCGACCTCGACAGCTACCCGTATCCGTCGCGTCGCGTTCCCGTCGTCGCGAGACGGGGCGTAGTTGCCACGAGTGAGCCGCTCGCGGCGCAGGCCGGCCTCGCAATCTTGCAGCGAGGAGGAAGCGCGGTCGACGCTGCTGTGGCGACCGCGATCGCGCTGACCGTGCTTGAACCAGTGTCGAACGGCATTGGCGGTGACGCGTTCGCGCTCGTCTGGGACGGTTCGAAGCTGCACGGGCTCAACGCCTCCGGGCGGGCGCCCGCGTCGCACGTTCCCGGGTTCTTCGCCGAGAAGGGCCTGACGGAGGTACCTGCTCACGGGTGGTTGCCGGTCACGGTGCCGGGTGCGCCGGCCTCATGGCGCGACCTGCACGCCCGGTTCGGCCGACTGCCGTTCGAGGCCCTGTTCGAGGCGGCGATCGCCTACGCCGAGGACGGCTTCCCGTTGGCACCCGTCACGGCGAGTTCCTGGTACCGCGCCCAGATGCGTGCCCCAACGATCTGGGCGGGACAGACCTTCCGGGGGTGGTACGAGACGTTTGCCCCGGGCGGACGCCTCGCTCACGCCGGAGATACCTGGCGACTACCAGACCACGCCGCGACCTTGCGCGAGATCGCGGCGACGGGCGCCGAGTCGTTCTATCAAGGCCGCCTCGCACGGGAGATCGCGGCGTTCGCGTCGGTCACTGGTGGGACGATCACGGAGGCCGACCTCGCCGCCCACCAGAACACGTGGGTCGATCCAATCGTCACGGACTACCGCGGTTTCGGCGTGTGGGAGATCCCGCCGAATGGGCAAGGCATCGCCTGCCTTCTCGCCCTGAACGTCCTTGAGGGTTTTGACCTCGCCCGGCACCCGCGGGATTCCGTCGAGTCGTTCCACCTCCAGGTCGAGGCGATGAAAGTCGCGTTCGCAGACGTTCGCCGCCACGTTGCCGACCCCGATCGCGCCGACGTTCCGACGGCAGGGATGCTTGACAAGGCGTACGCGGCGCGTCGTCGTGAGTTGATCGGCGAGGCATCCGGGCTTCACCCGCACGGTGACCCGCCCCGCGGCGGTACGGTCTATCTCTCGACCGCCGACGCCGACGGGATGATGGTGAGTCTCATCCAATCCAACTTTGCGGGCTTCGGGAGCGGGGTGGTCGTTCCGGGTACCGGGATCGCGCTGCAGAACCGGGGCCATGGTTTCAGCCTTGAGGGCGGGCACCCAAACCTTGTCGCACCCGGCAAGCGCCCCTACCACACGATCATTCCCGCGTTCATGACTGCGGGACGCACGGAGGCGATCGGACCATTCGGCGTAATGGGTGGACACATGCAACCGCAGGGCCATGCCCAGATGGTGGTGAACCAAGTCGACTACGGCTTGAACCCACAGGCAGCGCTCGACGCTCCCCGGTGGCAGTGGCTGCGCGACCGGACGATTGCCCTCGAACACGGCGTGCCTGAACACGTGGTCAGCGGCCTGCGAAGGCGCGGTCATGATGCCCAAGTCCTTCCAGACGCCGGTCAGTTCGGGAAGGGGCAGATCATTCGGCGACTCTCGAACGGGACGTATGTCGCCGGTTCGGAACCGCGGTGCGACGGGTGCGCCGTTGGCTACTGACGACTGACCGTCCCACGCTAGGATTGGTCACACCGCTCGGCCCACCTCATGAGGTTGGCGGGAAGGCAGGCGCACGCTCCGAATGAAGGTCACAGAGTTCCTCCGCGCGGAACGGGCGCGCCTCGACGAGGAAGCCGAGGCTGCACGCGCCGCCGCTCCTGACCCGTACCTTGCCACGGTCGCCGCGTGGCCCCATGTTTGCCGGGGCGAGTTCCTCGAATGGCTTGGGGCCGGTCACGACATTCCACACGACGAGTTCCCAACCATTCTCCGGCGCATTGCCGGGCACAACGAGGTGCATGATCGCGGGGGCTACTCCCCTGCCTACGCCTCTGACCTACTCGCCCGATGGCAAGCGTCGCACGCCCACGAGTAACGTGGGATAACGGGGCCATCCGCCAAGAGGTTCGGTTCTGTTCCGGGCCGAAAGTCACGCCCTGAACGGCCACGCACGTGCCGAGGGCTAGCATGTGGGGCGCGACGTCGGTCTAGGTGCGCGCGGAGGTCTTGATGAAGGTAGTTGCCGCCGGGGCCACGGGGTTCATCGGCCGGGCACTCGTTCCCGAGCTCGTCCGCGCCGGGCATGAGGTGGTCGTCTTGTCACGACGCCCCGGCGCTTCTGGCGTCGCAAGCAGCGGCGCGCGAGAAGTCGAGTGGGATGGCAGGACTGTCGCGCCGCACTGGGCAAACGAGGTGGACGGTGCGGATGCGGTCGTGAACCTTGCCGGGGTCGGGATCGGTGACGGTCTTTGGACGTCGGCCCGCCGCACCGCAATCCTGAAAAGCCGTACCGAATCGACTGGCGCTCTCGTACTGGCAATGCGTGCCCTGCCCGCCGAACGACGGCCAGAGTGCCTGATCAACGCTTCGGGCATCGGATACTACGGGGACCGGGGGGATGAGGTCCTCGGCGAGGACGCGCGACCCGGGACTGGCTTCCTCGCTGAGACCTGCGTGGAGTGGGAGAAGTCGGCGCTCGACGCCGAGGAACTTGGAGTGCGAACCGTTCTCATGCGAACCGCGGTCGTGTTCGGCAAGGGCGCGCTGCAGGTATTCCTGATCGCGCTTCCGTTCCGGCTCTTCGCGGGTGGCCCGCTCGGCGACGGGAACTTCTGGTTCCCATGGATCCATCTGGACGACATGGTTGGCATGTACCGATGGGCAATTGAGAACCGCGAGGTCCGGGGGGCCGTCAACGCCACGGCTCCGGACGTGCGCCGGCAGCGCGAATTTGCCAAGGAAATGGGGAAGGCGCTCGGGCGACCGTCGTGGTTCCCGACCCCGGCTTTTGCCCTGCGCTTGATGCTTGGGGACTTTTCGTCGCTCGTACTCGACGGGCAGCGGGCCGAACCACGAAACGCACAGGCGCATGGGTACGCTTGGCGCTTCCCCACCTTGGCTTCGGGCTTGGCAGACATCCTCGGCTAGTCCGCTACGGCGCACCGAGGGTGTCGAGGAACGTTACCGTGGCCTCCGCAACACGGCGATGCTGGTTCGTTCGTGAGATCTCCGCCGTCAAGTCGTTCAATTGGAACTGGTAGGCGCCGAACTGCGCGTGGTTGCCCCCGTCGATTGCGACGAACCTGGTTGTCGGAGGTAAGGTGAGGCGGCTGGTCGAGATGCGCGATGGGGTGACATTGCCGTCGCGCGTCCCCGATACCGATAGCACTGGCAGACCTGAGCCAGCGAGCGTATGTGCATCGTCGGTGTACGAGGCCCAAAGCACAAGGCCCGCGACACGATCAGCCCGGGCTTGGGCGTACCAAGCCGCGGCGACGCCCCCGAGTGAGTGACCACCGACCGCCCATCGTGGCACCTCCGGATAGATCGGGGGCACACCTGCGGCTGCTTCCACATCAAGGAATGCAAGGCGAAGCGGTACCCCAATGATAACGACAGGATGCCCTGCCTCAGCGATGAGGCGGGCTACCGGGGCGTACGCCTCGGGTTGCACGAAGCCGCCCGGATAGAGAACCAGTCCGGTCGGGGCACCCGGCGGACGCATGGTCGCACTACCGGGTGCGCGCGGTTCGGGCAGGAATGCAATCCGTCGGCCGACCTCGACCCGCACTCGGTAATCCGACCGGAGCGCCTCGTTCGCCTCAGGCAGCGCTGACCCGGTGAACGAGACCAGGACGGCGAGCAATGCGGCCACCGCTAGGAAGCCGGCGGCGGTTACTGAAACTGCCCGGATGAATGAGGAGCGCAACGTGGTTGACATCTTTGTGACGCGCAGGCTACCGCGACGTTCCGACGGTGAAGCGGTGGCGTATCGTAAATCAGGCTGAAACTGAGCAGAACGGCGCGCCGACGAGTGCAGCTAGTGCTGGCGGAGTCAGGTCGGCTGAACGAGCCGTCCAACAGCGCAACGGTGCCAAGCCAGGTCCAGTTCGCACCCACGAGCTTTGCGTCAAACGGAGGCAAGCATGTCCACGGCAACCAACGGGCACGGGGCCCAATCGAGCTCCGGCATGTGCCCGGTCGCGCACGGCGCGCACACCACCACCGCCACGTCAACAACGGACTGGTGGCCGGGCACCCTGAACCTCGACATCCTGCACCAGCATGATCGGAAAAGTGATCCGACAGGCGCCGGTTACCGGTACCGCGACGCAGTACGGCACCTTGATGTCGCTGCGCTCAAGCACGACTTGGGCGCACTGATGACGGACAGCCAGCCATGGTGGCCTGCCGACTGGGGCCACTATGGCGGCCTGATGATCCGCATGGCGTGGCATGCCGCCGGCTCGTACCGCGTTGCGGACGGGCGAGGCGGCGCCGGGACCGGGAACCAGCGTTTCGCGCCGCTCAACTCGTGGCCGGACAACGCCAACTTGGACAAGGCACGTCGCCTGCTCTGGCCGATCAAGCGCAAGTACGGCAATTCGGTGAGTTGGGCAGACCTCTTCATTCTCGCCGGGAACGTGGCGTACGAGACCATGGGTCTGAAGACATTCGGCTTCTCGTTCGGGCGCGAGGACATCTGGCACCCGGAGAAGGACATCTACTGGGGTTCTGAGAAGGAGTGGCTCGGCGCTGCACGGTACGAGGGCGATGGTGCCGACCGAGAATCGCTCGAAAACCCGTTGGCCGCCGTGCAGATGGGCCTCATCTACGTCAACCCTGAAGGCGTCGGCGGCAAGCCTGACCCGCAGCGCACGGCGCACGACATCAGGGTCACGTTCGGGCGCATGGCCATGAACGACGAGGAAACCGTGGCACTTACCGCCGGGGGACACACCGTCGGCAAGACCCACGGGAACGGGTTGGCATCAAACCTCGGACCTGCACCCGAGGCGGCTCCAATAGAGGAGCAGGGCCTCGGATGGATGAACCACACCACCCGGGGCGTCGGCCGCGACACGGTAACCAGCGGGATCGAAGGCGCATGGACAACCCATCCGACCAAGTGGGACAACGGCTACTTCGACATGCTCCTCAACCACGAGTGGGAACTCCGGAAGAGCCCGGCCGGCGCGTGGCAGTGGGAACCCACGCACATCAACGACGCTGATCGACCGGTAGACGTTGAAGATGCGTCAATTCGTCACAACCCGATCATGACCGACGCCGACATGGCGATGAAGGTCGACCCTGAATACCGGAAGATTTCGGAGCATTTCCACAAGAACCCAGAGTACTTCTCCGAAGTCTTCGCTCGGGCATGGTTCAAGCTCACCCATCGCGACATGGGTCCGAAGGTGCGGTACATCGGACCGGAGGTTCCAGCGGAGGACCTCATCTGGCAGGACCCAATCCCGGCAGGAAGTACCGCCTACAGCGTTGAGGCTGTGCGGGCGGCAATCGCCGCGACCAACCTGAGCATCTCCGACATGGTTGCGACTGCCTGGGACAGCGCGCGCACGTTCCGCGGGTCGGATATGCGCGGTGGCGCGAACGGCGCGCGCATTCGCCTCGCCCCGCAGCGCTCGTGGGAGGGCAATGAGCCTGAACGGCTTGAACGTGTGCTTGCCACCCTTGAGCCAATCGCACACGCCCACGGCGCGAGCGTCGCGGACGTGATCGTCCTCGCAGGCAACATCGCCGTCGAGCGTGCGGCCCAGGCCGCCGGCGTTGACGTGAAGGTCCCGTTCCATCCTGGTCGTGGAGACGCGACGCAGGATCACACGGATGTCGATAGCTTCCAGTACTTGGAACCGGTCGCCGACGGGTTTCGGAACTGGCAGAAGAAGCACTACGTAGTGACAGCCGAGGAGATGCTTCTGGACCGCGCGCAGCTCATGGGCCTCACGGCGCCGGAGATGACTGTCCTCGTGGGAGGCATGCGCGTGCTTGGCGCGAACTACGGTGGGTCCGCGGACGGGGTCCTCACCGACCGGATCGGGGCGCTGACCCCCGACTTTTTCATCGCATTGACCGACATGGCGTACATGTGGAAGCCGACTGGCCGGAACTCGTACGACATCGTCGAACGTGCCACCGGATCGACCAAATGGACCGCCACGCGGGTCGACCTCGTCTTCGGGTCAAACTCGATCTTGCGTGCGTACGCCGAACTCTATGCCCAGGATGACAACCGGCAGAAGTTCGTGCGTGACTTCGTCGCTGCGTGGTCGAAGGTGATGGACGCTGATCGGTTCGACCTGCGCTGAGCCCTTCGCGGGCAACTCCGACTCACCACCTGTGCGTTAGGGACGGGGCCAACTGGCCCCGTTCTTCGTTTGCGAGGACACCTCGAACACGTCACGACGAGCAGGTGCGTCGGTGGGAGCGGCGTGGGGGCGGAGGGAGAGGGATTCGAACCCTCGATACCCTTGCGGGTATAGCGGTTTAGCAAACCGCCGCACTAGACCTGCTATGCGATCCCTCCGGGTCGCGCACGGCACGGGCGTGGCCCGTGCGCCAAGTATACCCGGACGCCTTTGGGCGACCCTAACGGACTGGCTTCAGCCGACGAAGCACGAGAGG
>CAILQO010000333.1 GCA_903836285.1 uncultured Chloroflexota bacterium | reverse complement strand
GGCACCCCCTCCGCCACCCCGGTCGCAACGGCCACTGAGACGCCGACCGCCTCTGCGACCACGATCGCCACGGCCACCGAGACGGCCACCCCGACCGCCACCACCATCGGCGCGCCAACCGCCACCGAGACGGCGATTGCCACCCCCACGAGCGTGGCCTCGAGCACCGCCACCGTGACGGCGTCCGAGACAGCAACAACCGCGGCCACAAGCACCGCAGTCGCGACGGCCTCGCCAACGGCAGGTCCGACCGACACGGCAACCCCCAGCCCGGTCCCGTCGGCAACCGCTAGCGCGACCGCCTCGGAGACGCCGTCCGTTACTTCGTCGCCGACGAACACGCCGACCGAGACGGCGACCACAACCCCGACGAACACGGCCACGAGCACCCCAACCGAGACCTCGACGCCGACGGCGACAAGCACCCCCACACCGACCGACACCCCCACCAGCACCCCGACCAATACGCCGACCAACACCTCGACGCCGACAAGGACGCCGACCAACACGCCCACGGCGACCCCGACCGTGCCTGCGGGTGGCATCCTGACGAGCTTCAACCCGCAGAGCGTTGAACTGGTGCGAGGTAAGACCCAGCCAGAGACGGTCAGCGTCGTCCTTGGTCCGGGCACGAACTTCAAGACCGGTAGCTTCACCCTGAGCTACGACACCACGAAGATCCAGGTACTTTCGTGCAACGTGATCTCCGCCAATGTCACTGGCAATTGCTCCGCTGGTGTGGGAACAAAGTCCGTCACGCTGACCTCGGTGAACGCCGCCGGTGCAACCGGCAGCGTCCAGATCCTGTCCCTGAACCTCCTGGGCCTCGCCGCCGGTCAGACCTCGATTGACTTCACAAACCTCTCGTTCACCAGCGCCGCCGGTGGTGCCCTCACCGTCAGTGCCACCCTGTCGCTTAACCTGACTATCCTCGAACCGACACCAACGCCAACTGTAACCTCTATCGTGACGAACACACCTACGGAAACTCCAACAAGCACGCCGACAATCGCCCCCGCTGAGACAAACACCCCGACGGCCACCAGTACGCCAACAAGTACCGCTACGTCCACACCGACAAGCACCGCAGTTTCCTCGCCAACGAGCACTTCCACCGCAACCCTCGAACCGACTCCGACGATGACGGTTGCATCCCCAGGCGAGGTGCGCTTTGTGACGGTCGTGAACGTCACCGACTCGGCATTCACCGTGATCTGGGCGACGATCAACCAAGTAAGCGGCGCTGTGTCGTATTCGCAATCCGGCGGGGTACCGTCGACGGTGGCGTACGACGTACGCGGAACTGGTGTTTCAGATGTGGTTCACTTCGTCACGGTGCGGGGACTCGTTCCATCCACGAGATACGCCTTTGACATCGTGTCGGGCAACGCGACAGACGACAATGGTGGCGGGCACTATGGGGTGACGACTGGACCGACGCTCGCGCTGGTTGCGCCCGACTCGATCGCGGGATCCACGGTCATTTCTGCCACCGGTGATCCTCCAGCGACGGCGATCGTCTTCATGACGGCTCGTTCGGCGGCGTTTGACAGCGCACCGATCGGAACGCTTATTGGCGCCGATGATGCTGGGTTCTTCAACATCAATCTTGGCAGCATGCGCATGGCCGACCGGCAGTCCGCGTTCGTCTACGACGACGCGACCGTGCTGACCTTTACGGCGTTTGCCGGGGCGCAGGCTATCGGTCGCGCCACGTCGACAGTGGCGCAGGCACGCGACGTTCTCGCGCCCATCCAGATTGGGCCGACGATATCGGTCACGATCACCCTTAACGCCGGTTGGAACCTCGTCGCGCTGCCGCTGTCTCCAGTCGCAACGATCACCGCGCCAAACGTCTGTGCGGCGATCAACGCATCCACAGGCGCCGGAACTGCGATCGAGATCGATAAGTTCGTCGATGGCGGGTGGGTCGGGCACCGGTGCGGTATCCCGCCGAATGCCTATTCCCTGATTGCGGGCCAGGGCTATTTTGTTCGGGTCTCCAAGCCAACGACTTGGACGGTGGATGGTCTGCCTCATGATGGCAAGGCAACACACGCACTCCAAGCCGGCTGGAACCTCATCGGCCTTCCGGGATTGGCCGGCCGTCTCGATGCACCTTCGGTACTCACCTCCATTAACTCGGCGGCGTCCGCGACTGGGAGCGGCTATGCGGCGACGGAGATGGATCGGTGGCAGAGCGGCGGTTGGGAAGGGCACTTGCGCGGGTTGCCGCTCAACAAATTTGGCATCGAGGAGTCGCGCGGCTACTTCGTCAAGCTCACCCGCCCGGTGACTTGGGCGGTGCCGGGGACCGTGGCGATGAACCGCGTGCAAGCACAGGTCACGGCTTCCGGCCCGTGAGCTGGCACCTGCATGGCGGCGCGGGACATCGACCAACTTCCGTCGGTGGCCCGGCCTCGCCTAGCTCCTCACGAACTTGACGACCGAGGGGCGCTGCCCGTTCAGGCCTAGCGTGGAAACCACCTCGGAAGTGAAGCCCGCAGCGGCCATCGCGCTGATGGCCTCGGGTACCTGGGTGGTCAGCGTCACGACCCGTCCGCCTGAACCGGGCACAAGCACCCGCGCGACCTCTCGCGCCGCGGCGGCGTAGAGGTCTAGGATCGCAGTGTAGTCGAGAATCTGCCTCCCGAACGGCAGGTTGGTCACGATTGCGTCGACGCTGCCCGAATCGAGCGGCATCGCGCGCACATCGCCGACCACCAGGCGCGCATCGCCGGCAATGTTTGACCGCGCCACCACCGCGACGTGCCGATCAATTTCGAGCCCGGTCACCGACGATGCCACCAGCGACGCGCGTTCCGTCACGATCGTCCCACTCCCCGCGAAGGGGTCGAGGAACCGGTCGTGCGGGCGAGGGGCGGAAACTAACACGAGTGCATGGGCGACGGTCGGCAACAGGGATGCGCGTGCGAAGCCACGGTCGGGGCCACGAAACCTGAATGATGGGGGTGTCAGCCGCCACGAGACGATTGCACGGTCGTCTTCCACATCAACGCGCAACTCCACGGCGACGCGCACG
>CAILQO010000332.1 GCA_903836285.1 uncultured Chloroflexota bacterium | reverse complement strand
TGGTTGATACGGACTACCGGATCACGGAGTCGTATCGGGTGTCCGGCTTGCCATCACATTTTTTCGTCGGGGCGGACGGGACACTGCGCGACTTTGCGATCGGCGGCTTGAAGCCCCGCGCGATGCGCACTCGTGTCGAACGCCTGATCAGCACGTCCCCCGCGTGATCGGATGCGAGCACACTGAGGTAGGCAGCGACCCCGGAAACTGCCCCAGTATGCCTGCGCGCTAACTGATAAGTGGTTATCGCGACGTCACCTTGTCGGTTCGGGCGGGTCAACGCTCCCCGATCTGCAGGTTCGGTCGAATGTCGAGGCCTTGTCCCGACACCTCACCTCGCAGCAGTTGCCGGTACGCCACGGCGCCAACCATGGCTGCATTGTCGGTGCAGTACTCAAGTGCTGGCACCCGCACACGAACCGGACAAGCCGCGATCAGCGCTTCCCGGAGGCGCAGGTTCGCTGCGACTCCGCCTGCGAGCACTACCTCCTTGGCCCCATACATCACTGCCGCTTCGCACGCCTTCGAGACCAGGACGTCGACGACGGCCTCTTGGAACGCACGAGCGAGCCGTGCCGTCCGCTCGGTCACCGGACGCGCCGCATCATCACCGGCGCTCGAGTGCCCCACTGACCGCGCAACCTCTGCGAGGCGCGAAGGGTTACCGACGGGCGTGCCGTTCCCGTGCAATTCGCCTTCTACTTGGCGAAGCATCGCTGTCTTTAGGCCGCTGAAGCTGAAATCTAGGTTTCCACGCATCCACGGCCGGGTCAACGTGTCGCGTGCGTCAGGCTCACCCGACCCGCTCGTCGTCGCAGGCGCCAGGGCGGCTGCGGCCTGTATCGCTGGGCCTCCCGGATACCCAAGCCCGAGGATGCGCGCCACCTTATCGAAGGCCTCTCCTGCAGCGTCGTCGCGCGTTCGCCCAACGACCTCGACGACGTCCCAGTCGTGCATCACAACAAGCTCAGTGTGGCCCCCGGAGACAACAAGGCCGACCACAGGAAAGTCGGGTTTGTGCCCGCTGGGCAGTGCCATCGGCGAGGCGAGCCAGCTCGCGTGAAGGTGCGCCTCGAGGTGGTTGACCGCAATGAGTGGTATGCCCCGTCCAACTGCCGCAGCGCGCGCGAAGTTGAGTCCCACGACCAGCGCCCCGGCGAGCCCAGGACCGCGCGTCACCGCGACGGCGTCCAGTGCTGACCATTCGGTGCCTGCCATGGCCAGCGCACGTCGAACTGCAGGCGCGAGGTGCACCGCGTGCTCGCGGGACGCCAATTCGGGCACCACCCCACCCCATCGTCGATGGAGAGCCTCCTGGCTCACGACGATCGAGCTGAGGACGAATACCCCATCGTCGACCACGGCCGCCGCCGTTTCGTCACAACTGGTTTCGATCGCAAGGATGCGCGTCACGAAACGCCTCTACTCACCAGGCCGCTTCCCATTCCATCCTCGCCGACAGCGCCTTCTCCAGAGCGCGGACCCGGTCGTTGTGCGCCTCCGACCCGACTTCCTCGCTCCACATGATGACGGCGTCCTCCCCGTTGTCGGTGTAGTAGCGGGGTCGAATGCCCGCCTCTCGGAATCCAAGGCCGGCATACATTGCCCTCGCGACCGAGTTGGATGGTCGAACTTCCAAAGTCAGCCATCGAGCGCCCGCAGCGGCGCCCAAGTCGAACATCGCCCACATGAGGAGCAGCCCGAGACCTCGCCCACGCAGCGACGGGCGCACGGCAACCGATGTGACGTGCGCCTCGTCTATCATCAGCCACATGCCCGCGTATGCGACGACTGAGAGGTCGTCCCGTGGAGCGGGTCGCAGGAACTCGGGGACCCATGTCGCACGGGTCCGGGGGTCGGGAGTGTCGCTTCTGCCACGTGCCTCGCGAACGACAACGTAACGCGCCAAGGCATTCTGCTCGAGCTCGCGAACGTACGCCCCCGCTGGCCACGGGGTCAGGAATGAGGCACGTTCAATCTCAACGACCGCTGGAACGTCGCGAACGTGCATGCGATCCAGGATGTAACGCACCCGTGTCCCCGACCCGTCTCGGCAACGTGCGCCTCCCGCGTCGCCCCGTGGACCCGACGTTCCGCGATGGTACGTCACCGAGGCAATCGGACCCAACTCTTCCAGCGGCTCATGCGGGCACGCACTCCGGCGGATACGTCTCGCGAAACGTGCGAGCTGCCTCGCCCGCGCGCGTCACTGCTACTCGCTCTCGACCCAATGACCCTCGCACTTGGGGGTCCAATTGGCGGCACCGTTACTGGTCGCCGGGTGGGATCCGCCAGCCAAGGTCCACCGGGCGCGGACCGGATTGGGGCGTCAAGTACACCGGCTGAACATCCTCCGGAAAGCCCGTGTCGCGCCGCGTTCGTTCGCGGTCGCCGGTCAGGCGATCGGCGCCAATTGCATCAAGGGCGGGCCAAGCCAGCTCAACGAGCCACGCAGCACGCCGCTGCGTCGCCGTTGGCGAAAGCACAACCGAACCCGGCACGGCAGACACGATTACCCGCGCCTGACCGGCGTCAAGCTCCCCCCCGACCAGCACACGCACGTCCGCGGTCGTTGCGATGGCCGCCAACGCGGCCGCCACCTCGGGAAGCGTTGCGGTCACAGCATGACCACACGAAACTAGCCCCGTTCGCCCAAGCACCGCGGTCCAAGCGTGGACGGCACCTCGGCCTGCGCCGATCACCGTGCAGACAACGTCACCCGTTCGCGCATTGCCGGACACCTGCAACGCCAATGCCTCGAGCGTTGGCACGCCGATTAGCGGAATCGACAGCGCCTCGGCGAGGCCTTGTCCGACGCTGATGCCGGCGCGCGTCCCGGTGAACGAGCCCGGACCGGTCGCAACCACGACGGAGTGAAGCATGCTGGCGGCAAGTCCATGGTCGCCCATAAGCCGGGCGGCCAAGTCGAGGTGGAGCGATCCACCCGGGCCATGCGCAGTCCAGGACGCCTCCGCGACGACCGCGCGTCCGCGCAGGAGGGCGAGCGACCCAGTGCGCGACGACGAGTCGATGGCAAGCACCAGCGGAGCAGCCACGGGGTCGGAGTCCCACCACTCGCGCGAGCGTGGCAGGTCAGTGTCAGCGATCACCGGCTGAGGGTACGGATCGCCAAGTACCTCGCGGAATCAAATCATGATGCGTCGCCTGCGTGGGTTGCCCGGGCAGGCATCCACGATGGCCCCGGGTGCGCCCCTATTCGACGGCCCACGCCTATACCCCGAACGCCTCCTGACGAAACTGTGCCACCAGCATGCGCGCTCGAGGGCCGAGTGGCGAGAGGTGCACCCCCCGCTTCGTCTCTGAGATATGCCTGAAGGTGACGATGACATAGTCGGTGCCGAACATGCCGCCAGCTCGTGACGCCCACTCAACAACCGTCACCCCATCCGACCGCAAGTAGTCCTCCAGGCCTGCGCCGATCGCTGCATTGCCGCCCTCGAGCCGATAGAGGTCGACATGCGCGAGCGGGAGCCGACCCACGTGCTCGTGGATCAGTGCAAACGTCGGGCTAGTCACCACGTCCCCGATGCCAAGGCCTTCGGCAATCCCCTTGGCGAACACCGTCTTGCCGGCGCCAAGGTCGCCTTCCAGCAGGATGGTCTCGCCACCGATGCAGAGCGCGCCAAGCCGTCGGCCTAGGCGATGCGTCTGAGTCGCCGAATGGCTGACGATGTCGATGTCGCTTGGGGTCGAGGGAGCGAGTGGCATTGGTTCTTGCCGTCCTCGAGCGTGGTCGGAGGTGAGCGCCAGGCGCCCCGTGCTGTTGCGTTGACGATCACCGCTGCCGTCGCGCGTTCTTCCGGTGGCGGTCAGCCGCGGCTGGCTATCCCCGACGAACCGATGCAATCAATAAATTGGACCGCCGGAAGCACTGCCTGCACGATGACTCAGGGTACCGGCGCCAGTTGTACTGGCGTCAGGCCAGCCTGATGGGGCTGCGCATCCTCGCCATCGCGCCCACCAGTTTCTTTGCAGACTACGGGTGCCACGTGCGGATTCTCGAGGAGATCCGGGCATTGGCGCGTCGCGGGCACCACACCACCTTGTGCACCTACCACACCGGGCGGACCCCCGCCGACATCGACGTGGTCAGGATGCCACGCGTGCCATGGGCTTCATCGATACGTATCGGCTCCAGCATGCACAAGCTCTACTTTGACTTGCTGCTTGGCGTGCGCAGCCTCGTCGCTTCGATGGGACCGGTTGACGTGGTCCATGCCCACCTGCACGAGGGCGCGGCGATCGGTCTCGTGGTGTCCAGGTTGCGCCGCATTCCCTTGGTCTTTGACTACCAAGGCAGCCTCACCCGAGAAATGCTCGACCACCGGTTCCTTCGTGAAGGGAGCCCACTGATTCGCCCGCTCGAGTGGATCGAGCGTGCGATCGAGCGGAGCGCCGATGCCATCATCACGAGTTCGGCGCACGGGGCTTCCCATCTGCGCGCCGGCCACGCCCACCCGCTACGCCGGGTCACAGTCATCCCTGACGGGATCGGCCATGGCGGCAGTTCAACCGCGGGAATCACCAATGCGACCACGAGGGCGCTTCGCGACCGGCTTGGAATCCCCGAAGGCCGTAAGGTCGTCGGGTATCTTGGACTTCTCGCCGACTACCAAGGGGTGGACCACATTCTCTACGCCGCCCGGCAGGTCATCGAACGTCGACCCGATGTGCACTTCCTCGTCATGGGCTACCCCGGACTCGAGCAGTACCGTCGACAGGCATTTGACTTGCAGATTCTCGGCCACGTGACTTTCACGGGCAGGGTGCCGTACGAGGACGCCCCCGCCCATCTTGCCCTCGCGGACATTGCGGTCTCCGCAAAACGATCGGCGACCGAGGCGAACGGCAAGCTCCTCAACTACATGGATGCCGGCCTGCCGACGGTTGTCTACGACACGCCCGTCGCACGCGAGATGCTTGGTGACCTGGGAACCTACGTGCCACCCGGAGACGTCACCGGTCTTGCTGACGCCATCGACTCCATCCTCGACGACGCTGATCGCCGTACCCACCTCGCCGCGGCACTTCGGGCACGCGTTCGGACCACCTTCTCCTGGGACGACGCCTCTGCCCGGCTCGAGGCCGAATATGCGCGCGTTCTCGGCTAGGCTTCCACGGCGGTCGACCGCCCAGGACGCTAGACTTCGTCAGGTGCATGATGCCAGCTGTTGACAACGTTCTCGTTCCCAAGCCCCTGACGTACACCTTGATGTACCACGGGCTCTGGGCAGTCATCTTCCTCCTTACCGCAATCGTCTATTGGGGAATATTCCTCGCGTCTGGCCAGCCGGTGTTCCGTGCGCTCGTACCGCCGCTCGGGCTTGTAGCGCTCGCGCTCGTCGCCGGGTTCGGCGCATGGCTCTCGTACAAGACGCGGCTAGGAGTGCTCCTTGGCGAAGCGACTTGGGACGAAGCGTTCACGCTGTCCTCGTGGAGCAGTTGGGCCGTCCTCTTGTTTGCGCCGGCGTTCCTCGTCGCGTGGCAATGGGTCGGGATCCCGATTGCGCACCAGGTCGGTGTCGAGGACGGGTGGGCGGGTGTGCCCGGCACATTGACCGAAGGCGCGATCATTGTCGAGGTGATCGTCTGGTGGCTGTCGCACCTGCTCAGCGTCCGGGGGATTATTCAGGGGCGACGCCTGTACGTCCCCGAACCCGCCATTGCGTCCGATAAACCTCCCGTGGACATCCCAACCGCTTGACCTATCTCGCTGGTGTGTGAAGTACTTCACGGACGCACAGGAGGTAGCCCCGAGTACGCTGGGGGCGTCGACGCGGAGCGTAGCTTCCAGCCTTGGACAGTCTGTAGCGCAATGAAGCATGCGTCGGAGAATCGGGTCACGGGACGAGGTATTTTCCGGACCGTGGGTCACGACGGATGAAGCCACTCGTGCTGCTCGTGGACGACCACGAACCCCACGCGGAGATGCTGACGCTCGCGCTCGAGTCCCACGGGTTTGCCGCTCTGTCCTCAACCAACGGCGCCGACGCATTCGACGTGTTTCGTTCCCAACCGGTTGAGGCAGTGGTCTTGGACGTGCGCTTACGCGACGAGTCCGGTCTGACTCTCTGCCGGAAGATACGGGACGTTTCGGGTGTGCCGATCATCGTTCTGTCGGCGCTTCGCAACGAGTCCGATATCGTCGCCGGTCTGGAGGCCGGCGCGAACGACTACGTAACGAAACCGTTCAGCGTGCCTGAACTGGTCGCCCGCCTCAGGTCCCACCTCAGGACCAGCATTCGCCGAAACGGTATGCGCCGCATCGAGATACCGGTGGGGGACTTGATCAT
>CAILQO010000331.1 GCA_903836285.1 uncultured Chloroflexota bacterium | reverse complement strand
GTGACGCCGAACTCGGGCGCACCCTCGACCGCATGCGCTACGGGCAATTGCCCGCCAAGGACGCGATGGAGGCCCTGCAGCCAAAGATCCAGCAGGTCCTCGACGCCACGTGGGCCAAGCAGGGCGGCAGGTAGTCGCCCCCACTCCACGACGCCCTGCCCGGGTACCTGACGGGTCATGGCGACGACGCCGGGATCGGTTAACCGCCTCCACGGGATTTCCTTGTTGCGAATAGTTCGCAGTAGCGATATCCTCCAGCGCACTGCGGGTGACCGAACCCGCCACGCCACCTTGGAGGACCCGCATGACTGCCTCGCCCCACCCTGTGCGCCCCTTCGGCCGACGGCGTCTCGTCCAGGCCAGCGTTGCCAGCGCGTTTGCCCTGCAATTCGGCGACCGAGCCGTGATGGCCGCCACTGGCGTCGGCGACGAAATCCGAATCGCCAGCGAGGAGACGCCGTACGGACTCGACCCTGTGCACGAGTACTCCGCCGGGTACCTGCGCAGCCTCGGGGTCGCCGAAGGACTGCTCCGCCTGACGGCACAAGGCGACGTCGACGTCGACCTCGCGGCGTGGTTCACCAGTGACGGCCCGAACGCCTGGCGCGTCGGCCTGCGGCCAGACGTGCGCTTCCAAGGCGGCAAGGCGATGGGGGCGAAGGAGGTCGTCGCCAGCCTTGAGCGGTCGCGCGCATTGGCACCGTTCCCGGCAAACCTCCTCAAGGGCATCACCATCGATGCCGAGGGCGACCGCGTCGTACGGTTCAGCGCCAGCCGACCCATCCCGGCACTGCCCCAGATCCTGACCGACGAGTGGCTGATGATCCACAACGCCGACGCGTTCGGCCCGAAGGACAACTCGTTCGATGTCAAGGTCGCCGACTACACCGGGCCATTCAAGGTGACCGCCTACAACCCGCGCGTCCAGATCGTCGCCGACCGTAACGACGCCTACTGGGGCGAGACGCCAAGCCTGGCGCGGGTCGTCCTGAACGAGGTCAGCGACCCAGACGCCCGATCACTCGCCGCCCTCTCCGGCGAGGCGCACATCGTCCGCATCATCACCCCGGAGGCAGCGTCGAGGATCCAGCGCGGGCGCGGTGCCCGCGTTCACGTCATCCCAAGCACCGACTGCGCCGCCGCTTACCTCAACATCGCGAAGGAACCGTTCAACGACGTGCGCGTGCGCCAGGCCTTGGCTTGGGCGCTCGATCGCGAGGAGATCGTCGCCGCCGCCTACAACGGCCTCGCCCGGACTGCACCGTCGTGGCTTGGCACGAACGTCGCCTACCCCGAGGCCCGTCGCGTCGGCTACACCCGCCTGGACCTGACCCGCGCCGGGCGCCTCCTCGACGAGGCCGGATGGACGCTCGCACCCGGTGCCAGCATCCGCACGCGCAACGGTCGCCCCCTCGCCTTCCGCCTCGTCTGGTGGGGCAGCGGCAAGCCGTCCGCCGAACTCATCCAGGCGCAGTGGGCCAAGGCCGGCGCGAAGGTTGAGGTCCTCGGGTCGCCCGATTACGGCTACCTTGATGGCGCCCGCTCCGCCGGCGACTGGGACGTCTTCGTCGAGGGGTGGGGTACCGACGGTGACCCTGAGTCAACGCTTTCACGCCACGTCGCGGCAAGTGGTGACCTGAACTACATGAAGTTCACCGACCCGGTGATGGCCGATCTGCTCAAGGGCTTTGAGACCTTGACCGAACCCGAGGACCGGCGCATCCAGGCCCTGCACGTCAACCAGCGGCAGGCGGATACCGTCCCGTTCATCCCCATCTCGAGTCGGGCGCGACTGAACGCCGTCAGCACGAAGGTTCACGGCTACGTGCCCCACTTCCAGTGGTGGCAGTACGAGGTTCACCCGGAACTCTGGATCTCGCGGTAGGCTCGCGGTTGCCGGTCGCATCGGGGACAGGGAGCGAGGTCGTCCATGTTGCGCTACGTCGCGACGCGCGTCGTCGTCGCCGCCCTCGCTGTCCTCGGTGCGGTCACCGCGACGTTCGCGCTCATCCATGCCGCACCGGGCGACCCGGTGGCGATCATGTTTGGTGCCACTGGCGGTGGTAGCCAGGTTGGCGCCTCGGCGGCACAACGCGAGGCCATCCGGCAGGAGCTCGGCCTCGACCGGACGTGGCCCGAGCAGTACGGCGCGTGGATTGCCAGAGTCGCACGGGGCGACCTCGGCACCTCGTTTCGCTCCCGCCGGGCCGTCGCCACGGAGATGGGCGCGCGCCTGCCGGCGACGCTCACCCTTGGCGTTGCCGCCGTGACCGTCCAGGTCGTCGTCGGCCTCGGCCTCGGCGCGCTCGCCGCTCGGCGTCCGGGCGGGCCAGTCGACCTCGCCACCGCGACCGTCGCGATGGCGCTCGTCTCGCTGCCGTCGTACTGGCTCGGCCTGCTCCTGCTCTGGACGTTTGCCGTTGGCCTCGGGTGGGTGGAGGTCGGCGGCGCGGCGTCGCTGCCGCGGGTAATCCTGCCCGCCGTGACGCTTGGCCTCGTCATGGCACCGACCCTGTTGCGGGTCTTCCGGGAAAGCCTCGTCGAGCAACGCGCCCGACCACACGTCGCGTTCGCACGGGCACGAGGCCTGGCGCCCCACACCGTCCTCGTCCACCATCTCGCGAGACCGGCGTTGCTCCCAGCCGTGGCCCTCATCGGCACGAGTGTCGGTGAGGTCCTCGGCGGCGCGGTCGTCATCGAGAGCATCTTCTCGTGGCCCGGCCTCGGGAAGTACTTGCTCGACTCGGTACTCGCCCGGGACTACCCCGTCGTGCAGGGCTACATGCTCTTCACCGCCGTCGCGGTCGTCGCGGCATCACTCGTCGTGGACCTGACGCATGGCCTCCTTGATCCTCGCCTCCGCACCGCATAGTCACGGCAGCCCGGTGGCCCCTACCGGCCGCGGGCGCACAACCCCACTGGCTCGACGTCACCAGAAGTCCCGCGGGCGCGCGGCGATCGCGGCGGGGACGTTGATCCTTGGTCTGGTCACGGCGATGGCCGTTGCCGTGCCCGCGTTGTCGCCATACGGCGTCGCCGAGGCGCGCCCATCGGAACGCCTGCGCACGCCAGAGCTGGGGCATCCCTTCGGTACCGACCGGCTTGGGCGGGACCAGTTCACGCGCGCCGCCCACGGGGCGCGCACGTCGGTCGGGGCGACCGCCGCGACCCTCGCGCTCAGCCTTGCAATCGGTGTCGGTCTGGGCCTGCTTGCCGGCTTTCGCGGGGGGCTCGCCGACGGCATCGTCATGCGCGTCGCCGACGTCGCCCTATCGGTGCCGACCCTCGTCGTCGCGATTGTCGTCGCCGCGTTGTTCGGTCCGGCGCTGTTGACCGTCGTCGTCGTTGCAACCGCCTTCAACTGGGCGAACTACGCCCGGGTGACGCGTGCCATCGTTCGCCAGGTCCGGCACGAGCCGTTCGTCGATGCCGCACGTGCGATCGGGGCGACGCCGTGGCGAATCGCGACGCGCGCAGTCTTGCCGCACGTCTGGGGGCCGGTGACGGCGATGGCGACGATTGACGTCGGTGCGTTGCTCATGACGATCTCGGGCCTCTCGTTCCTCGGGCTCGGGGCGCAACCGCCAACCCCAGAGTGGGGCCTGATGCTCGCGGACGGGCGATCATCGTTCCTCGACATGCCCCACCTCATGGTCTTCCCCGGCGCCATGATCTTCATGACCGTCCTCGGCGCAAACCTCCTGGGAACCGGCTTGCGCCAACGCCTGGCAGGCGGCGCATAAGTACCTGCGCTTTCCGCGTGGCCACCGTTGCCATCCATATCCATCGACCGTTACGATCCCATTTCAATGGAGGCGCGCGGGATGACCGTCCCACCCGGCGCCAAACGTGGGGTAACCATGTCAACGAACCTTTCCGGCCCCATCAGCCGGCGCGTCGCCCTCGCACGCGCCGCGACACTCGCCGGCCTCGCCGGCGGCCTGGCCGCCTGTGGTGGCGACGCCGCCCCCGCCGCCGCCCCGACGAAGGCACCGGCCGCCGCGGCCCCGACCGTCGCACCGAC
>CAILQO010000330.1 GCA_903836285.1 uncultured Chloroflexota bacterium | reverse complement strand
TAGATGAGGGTCCGCATGCCGCGTTCGCCGTAGTTGTAGGCCGCCTGCAAGAGGGCCGTGGACTTTCCGGCGTTCATGGCGGCGTAATAAAAGTAGAGTTTTGCCATGGGTTTTCCCGTGCGATCCGGCTAGCCGGCGGTGCGGTCGAGGACTTCTTGCCCGGCGCGGCGCGCATTTTCGAGGGCATCACGCAGGGGGAGTTCACCCTTCCACATCGGCGCCAGTTCTTTATTGAGGGCGGCGTTGTAGTCGACGATCAGGCCGTTGTCGGGCAGGTAGAACGGGGACGCCTCGGTGAACGCCCGCGCGAAGACCTTGAACGCGTCGTCGGCCGCCACCTTCGGGTCGGTCCAAGTGTCGATGCGGGCGCCGGGCGCGAAGCCGACATCGAACCACCCGAGGCTGACCTCCTTTGACACGACGTGTTGCACGACCTCGAAGGCGGCGTCGGGCACTTTGCTGGCGGCGTTCTGCGAGGCGGCGTCGACGCCCGTGAAGAAGCCTCGCCCGGTGCTGCCCTTTGGCCCCATGAACACCTTCCATCGGAGGCCTTGCGCCTGTTTGCGGAGGCCGTTGATGACGCCGAAGTTCGTCCACATGGCGGCGACCTGCCCACCGACGAAGTTTTGCTGGTCGCCGCCTTGCAGGACACCAGGCGCGGGGGCGACGCGGTCGCGCAGGATCAGGTTCGAAAGCCACTCAATGCCGGTGGCTGCCTCGGTCGCGGCGATGGTGGACTTTTTGCCGTCTTTATCGATGACGTTCCCGCCGAAGGCGCGCGCCGCCACGGTGAGGTGTTGAATGAGGGTCGGCGGGAAGATTGCCCATTGGCCGTCGCCGCGTCGCGACTGCAACGTACGCAGGGACTCTTGGAGCGACGCGAAACTCCACGTCGACTCGTCGGGTTCGGGCAGGCCTGCCTGCGCCCAGAGGTCGAGGTTGACGAACAGGCCGCAGAAGCCGGGGTGGGCGATGTGTGGCAAGCCAAACGCCTTCCCACGGAAGCGCAACGTCTCGGTGGCGGCGGGGTAGAAGACGGCGAGATCCATTTTGTCGCGCGCGACGAGGGGGCCGAGGTCGGCGAGGTATCCGCGCGCGGCCATCTGGGAGTAGTTGCTGGTGACGATCAGGCGCATGACGTCGCCGAGGGATCCGGCGGCGGCGAGGGTGATCGAGGCGGGCACATTGTTCTGGTCGGGGGGCCATGCCTCGAAGGTGACCTTGGTGCGCCCACCCTTGGCGTTGAACGACGCCACGACCTTCGGCCAGTAGTCGCCCTCGGCGCCGGCGGTGGCGCCGTGCAGGCGGACTTCGGCGGCGGTCGCGGCCTTGGTCGGCGCGGCGGTCGCTGGCGCGGCGGGTGCGGTCGTGGGTGCTGGGGCGGGCGCGGCGGTGGTCGGCGCACCCTTGGGGGCGGCGGTTGGCGCCGCGGCGGGCGGGTTGTCACCGCCACAGGCGACGGCGAGGCCCGCGACGCCGGTGGCGACGGCACGCCGCAAGATGGCGCGGCGCGTGCCGAGGCGGTCGTGCGTGGCGAATGGTGTGCCAGTCAGTGTGGCGTCGGACATGGTGCGTCGTGCCCTCTCGTTCCCGGCGGAACGGTACGGGCGCGTGCCGGAGGCGTCAAGCGCCGCGCGTCGATGGCGCTCAGGGAGGCGGACACGGATGCCCGCGGACCAACGCGCCGAGGCGCTGCCCCTGGCACAACGCAGCGCCGCTACCCTTCGGGGATGAGTGAAGACCTTTCCAACCAGCAACTTGCTGGGCAGTGCCTGCAGGGCCGAGACCTTGTGGGGGCAAACCTCCACCGCACGGGTCTGCAGGGCGCGCACGTGGGTGGCGTCGATCTCTCCGGGGCGGATGTGTCGGAGGCGAACTTCGCCGGTGCGTACATGGTCGAGGCGAACCTTGCCCACGCGAATGGGGCGGGAGCCATTCTGGCGGGTGCCCTCGTCGACCGCGCGTCGTTCGCGCACGCGAACCTGTCGGGGGCGAACCTCGCCGGCGCGAGTCTCTTACACCTCTCCGCGTCCGGCGCCAACCTGCACCGCGCCAATTTCGCGGCGACCCTTCTTGCCGGCGCCGACTTTTCGAAGGCGAACTTCTCAGAGGCCTGTCTCATCGGTGCAAACCTCTCAGAGGCCTCGCTGATCGGTGTGAACCTCTCGGAGGCCTGTCTGATTGGTGCGAACCTGTCGAAAGCAAACCTCGATGGCGCCGACCTGTCGGGCGCAAACCTTACGGGCGCCAACCTGACCGGCGCGATGCTGTCGCGGGCTAATCTGGCGGGCGCGATCCTGAACGGCGTCGCCGGTCTCGATCAGTAGCGCCGCACCGTCGGCCCGCCCGACCCGGGCTATTCGTCGCTGAAGATCACCACGTAGGGGCCGGCGCCCGTCTCGATTGGGACAGCGCGGCCGTTCTCGACCACCACCGAGCCGGTCGCGGTGACGTCGCCGGTCATGGCATCGAAGACCCGGTACCGCCGCGGCACCTCGTCGTGGCGTGACGCGCGCACCCACCCGCCTTCGAAGAGGTAGACGATCAGGCATCCGGGTCGGTAGAGGGCCGACCGGCCGACCGAATGCGTCGTGTCGGGCACCATGCCACGCAGGTCGATGCCGGCCAGAATGTGTGCCATCGCACCGACGTAGCGACTGCCCTCGAAGGCGAGGGCGTCGCGCCAGTCCGCTCCGGCGGCGCAGGCCCACGCCTCGTGCGACTCGTCGCGGTCGATCCGCCACTGCCACAGGCTGCCGGCACCGTAGACGACGCCCATCGTCGCTCCGGCGCAGAGGTTCATCCACGCCTCGTGGCCTTGCCACCACCCGGTGGCCGACGGGTAGCGCCCAATCTGTTCGTAGGTCGGTTCGCCGTTGGCGACCGCTTTCGGGGGCACCTGGTGCCACATCTCGGTCACGCGATGCGGGAGATGTTCGCCGCTGTGGCCGGTCTGGCACCACTGGAAGTCGAGCCAAGGGCGGTCGTGCCAGGCGGTGGTTGGGTGGAATGGCGCGTAGTGGATGCCGGTCGGGTGGGCGTAGGCATCCCACCGCTCGATCTCCCACCCGCCGGGGTCGACGCCGGGCGCCAATCCGTCGCCGTCGGCGGCGACCAACCAGATGGCGGGTTGCGCCCCGTAGCGGGCAACGAGGTAGCGACAGTAGCGCGCGTACTCGTCGGCGGGGATGACCGGTCCGGCGGTGCCGAGGCCCTTCCACCCGTAGCCGTGGAAGACGGGTTGCCACACCGGCACGATGCCGTGGTCGACGAGGATGCCCGCAAGCACGTCGACCTCTTGGAAGTAGGCCGGGACGAGGTGCGTGAGGTGGCCGTCGGGTAGGTCCGTGAAGCCGACCGCGAAGCCGTCGCGGACGCCCCGCGCATCTGGGCCCATGGCACGCCGGTCGGGTTGCACCGACATCAGGAGGGCGGCGTTGAAGCCCTTGGCCTGTCGGTCGGCGGCGTAGGTGCGACAGGCGTCGCGTGTGGCGCGCCACGGCAGTGCCCACGGCGTGTCGCCGATCATGACGGCGGGGGTGCCGTCGGCGTGGCGAAGGGTGCGGGCACCGGGGTCGATGGTCCAGAAACCGTGCCGTGCAAAGACGGTGTCGCCCGGCACGGTTTCTGGTCGCGCGGCGACGTCGATGGTGGCGCTGTGCCCGGCAAGGCCGGCATCTCGCGGGGCACTCGCCGTCTCGTAGTGCCACGTGCCGGGCTTCGTCGGCGCGAAGCGGACGCGCCACGTGTTGCCACCATCCCAGAAGGCGGGGCGCATGATCGCGGTGCCGTCCTCGTGACGGAAGGTCGCCCACGCGTCGACATCGAGGTAGGGGTTGGCCCACGCGGTCGTGGCGGCGGTGAGTTCGATCTCGATTGGCTGCCACGGGTGGACGATGGTCATCGTGGAAGTTCCCTGCGCACTGGTGGCGGTCGACGATGGCGTCGGTTGGGTCTCAGGCGGTCAGAGTCAGGCGTTGAGGGCGGCGAGACGAAGGACGAGGTCGTCGGACGTCGTTCGCCAGGCGTCGATGATCGTGTCGTACCACGGTTCGGCATCGGCATCGGCGATCGCACCGTGGGTATCAAGGTGGGCAACCACCGACGCAAAGCCCCGGCGGACCGGCACGGTGTAGCGGTAGCCGAGGTCGCGCCGCGCCGCGGTGACATCGTGGATATTGGGGAAGCAAAAGTTGGCGGCGCACGTCGCGCCGGCGCGTGGGGCAATCCGGACGAGTATGTCGGTCGGTATGTGGACAAGCTCCGGCGGTGGCGCGCGGAGGACGTCGGCCACGAGGCGGTGGTAGGCGTCCCACGTCAACCATTCCTCACCGGCGAGGTTGTACGACCGACCGTACGCGCGGGCGTTGCCGATGGCGCCGACGAACCCCGTTGCGACGTCGTCCGCCTTCGCCGCGACCCAGAGCGATTGGCCGTCGCCGTGCACGATCACCGGCTTGCCACGACGTATCCGGTCGAGGAACGACGTGCTTCGGCCAAGCGCATGGTGGATGAAGCCGGTGTCGTCGTACGTGTGCGCCGGACGGAGCAACGTGACCATGAACGCCCCGTCCGCGTGTGCGCGTTCCAGAACCTGTTCGCATGCAATCTTGTCTTGGCCGTACCGGGACAGTGCGCGGCGCGCGTCGCCCTCGCGGTATGGGTAGGTCGGTGACGGGCGTTGGTAGACGTCGACGGTTGAGCAGAAGACGTATTGGCCGCAGCGACCGGTGAGGGTCCGGGTCGTCGCCTCGACCTCCTCGGGGTGAAAACCGATCATGTCGACGACGACGTCGAAGGTGCCCGCCTCCCGCACCGTTGCCTCGAAGGCGGGGATGTCGGACCGGTCAGCGGTGATGACACGGACGCGATGGCCGAACGGGTTCGGACGGTGGCCTCGGTTCACGAGGGTCACGTCGTCGCCCCGGTCAAGCAACATGCGAGTCAATGGCGAGCTGATCTTCCCGGTGCCTCCGAGGATCAGAACCTTCATCGTGATGGTGCTACGGGTGGGTTCACGATTTCCCGGACGGACTGCGTGATGGCGTCGTGGTTGAAGACCGTATCGAGCCACCCCTCCTGAAAGATCTGCTTCTTGGCCTGCGCGATGGCGTGGTACGCACCGTCGGAGAAGCGCCCGCCGGGGAACATCTCGAAGGCGACCGCCAACTCGATGTTGAGGTGGCCGAGGATGAAGTCGACCGCCGCCTCGCGATCGACGCCCATGCCGATCGCCTTCTCGGTGGCCTCGCGCAATGCCATTGCAAAGGTCGCCCCGACCGTCTCCGAGAGGGCCGGTTCGAGGATCGCGATCTGTTCGAGGGTGCATCGGTGGGCGCGCGCGACGGGCGCGAAGGCGACACGCGCGATGGTCTCGCAGACGGCGTAGTGCGCCTCTGGCCCTTGGATCAAGGCGCAGACGATTCCCTGCGGGGCGCGCACACCGCCGAAGTAGTCGCGCCCCGGCAGCGGGTCGGTCTCGAAGCCCCACAACGGCGGGTGGCAGGGGTGCGTGCAGAAGTACGTGACGTCGGCGCGTTCGGGCATTTCGCCGGCGTGGGGGGCGGCGGCGTCGAGGACGATGAACGCGGTACCGGGCTGAGCAAGGTCGATGATCCCGCGCATCACCGCTCCAATGGCACGGTCTGGCACGGCAAGCACGACGACCTCCGCCGCGGCCATCGCGACCTCCGGCGTGACCGCCTCGAGACCGGTGGCGGCGCGGATTCGGTCGCGCCCGGTCTCGGACGTCTCGACGGCGGCGACGGCATAGCCACCGTCGGCGACTAACTTGGCGGCGATGCGGGTCCCCATCTTGCCCCCGGCACCGAAGAGCGCGACGTTCGTCATGGCGGTTCCCCTTGCGCCCAGTGGCGCGTGCGTGTGTGTGGTGGTTGGCCCCCACCCTCTGCGCTGCATCGGGAGCGAGGCGGATCTCTCCTCCGCCCCCTCCCCAGCTGGGATGAGCGCGGCGTGGGGCGTGTTAGCGCGGGGCGTCGCCGCCACCGTCGCGGATCCACCCGAAGTAATCGGGCGAACCCATCTGGCCGCCCTTGAGGGCGACCTGCAATCCGGCGTAGGTTGGGTCGTCGGCGTGGGCGCGACAGAGGGCGGCGCCGGGGATGGTTGGCGCGAGGGCCTCGAGGGCGTGGATGCCGAGCAGTCGCGCGGCGGCGCCGGAGGTATCGCCGCCCGAGATGATTGCGCGACGCACACCGGTGGCACGCAGGGTGCGGTCGAGGATCGTGCCGAGGGCGGCGCCGATGCGGCCGTTCCCGGTGGAGGTGTCGACCCCGGCGCGCGCCATCGCCTCAACCCCCATCGTGACGGCGAAGTCGTCGGGGCCGCGCGCGGTATGGACGATTGGGTGCAGTCCGGCGCGCGTCAACACGATGGCCCATTCGGTGGCGCGGTCGATGGCGTCACGGGCGCGAGGGGAGTCGAGTCCCTCCACGACCGCCGCGGCCTCAAAGGGAATCGCGCCAAACCCGTTCGCTTCGGCCCACGCAATCTGGGCGGCGGTCACCGCTGAGGCCGAACCAGAGACGACCACCACAGGCGCACGTCCTGCCCCCGCCATCTGCCCCTCCCTCGTTGCGACGAGAGGGTGTGCGGCGTCGCCGATCAGACCGATTGCGCGCCAATGGGCGACGAGGGCGTATTCGATCCCCTGCGAACCGACGACAAACGGATTGCGCGCCCGCCCTTCCCAGATCAGGCGGCCGGCTTCGGCGAGGGTGCGGTCGTCGATGGCGTCGATGGCGACGATGCGTGTCCCGGCGTTGACCATTGCGTCGCGCGCCGCCCGGGCCGAAGCAGGAGATGCGAGGTCGTCGATGGAGAGGGTGCCGGTCGGTGTGGCGGTCTGGCGTCGGAGGTGCGCGGCGACGTCGGCCTCATCCATCGGCGTCGCAGGGTGGCGCGACATCACCGGGTGGCGATCCAGGCGGTAGGTCCCGCCGGGGCCGGCGGCGAAGAGGTTGCCGTAGAACTGGTAGCGCCGGATTGCGGGCGCGGCGATCAGGACAGGGATCCAATCGCCGGTAAAGACCGGTCGCGCGAGGTCTATGGCGCGTCCAATCGACCCAAAGATCGGTGATGAGTCGAGGGTCGAACACACCTTGTAGTGCGTGAGTGGCGCCGGGCCGCCGGGCAAGGTCGCGAGGAAGCGGTAGACGGCGGGGAGATTCGCCTCCATCCATTCCGGCGACTGCGCGCGGGCGGTGCCGGCAATGCCGACACCTCGGACGCCCGCGAAGGCGGCGAGGCGATCGGGCGT
>CAILQO010000329.1 GCA_903836285.1 uncultured Chloroflexota bacterium | reverse complement strand
CGACTTCGATCGCCAGCCGCGCACCGTGGCAATAGAAGTCTGCGATAGAGCCGAGGAGCGGTTGCTGTCGCCTGATGTGGTAGCCGATCCGACCACCTCGAACGCGATTCCATAGCACGGCTTCGGCCGGTGTCATCTCACGGCGCATCGTGCGCGCAGCGGTGAAAACGTGCCCTGAAGTTCGCAGAGCACCAGCAATAGCGATGCCAACTAAATGACTGGGGCGCGTCTACTGCTCCGCCATCGCCATTATCTCCCCCGCGCAACAGCCTACTCCCCCTTCCCGCGTCGGGAAGGGGGTTGGGGGGTTAGGCCAACTTCACCATCCCCGCGACCAGCCCCGGATCGCGCGACGACCTACTCCCCCTTCCCGCGTCGGGAAGGGGGTTGGGGGGTTAGGGCCAACCTGACCATTCCCACGACCGCTTCCTCCCGCCCTCCCGCGTCGGGTTTGGGAGTACGGCCCAACATCCGACCACCCCGGAAAGGAGCACCGACGTGCCCACCTTGGCCACGCTGCGCGCCGCCCTTCGGCTTGATCTCAATGACCCCGCCGGGGCGACCGCCCGGTGGAGCGACACCGACCTCGACCGGGCCATCACACGCGCCGTCGCGACGTACTCCGAGGCGCTTCCTCACGTGCAATCCACGACGGTCACCACGATCTCCGGTAGCCGCGTCATCCCGGTCACCGGCCTTGACGCCACCGCCACGATCCTCAGCGTTGCGTGGCCGCTCCCAGCGGCGGGCGCTCGAGGCGTCCCCGGTCGGCCGCCGTGGCGACACGACCCGGAGGTCGGCACCGTCACCGTCGTGGGGCCGGGCGTCCCTGCCGGCGAGACGGCGCGCGTCGAATGGTCGACCGCGCACGTCATCTCGGAGACCGCCAGCACGATCCCAGAGGGCGACGCCGCCGTGATCGTGACCGGGGCCGCCGGCCATGCCTGCATGGCGTGGTCGACCGGAACCGCCGACAACTTCCGCTACACCGACGGCGAGGGGGCGACGACGGTTGACGACACCGCCGCGGGGCCGGAGTGGCGTGCGCGAGCTCAGGCGCACCTCGACCGGTTCGATCGCGACCTAAAGCGGCTCGCGACCGCCCGGGCGCGGAGTACCCGGGCGCGCGTGCGGTAGGACGGTCCGATGCCGCTTGATGCGCGCAAGATCGCTCACGCCGCGGCGATTCGAGGGCGTATCCGGGCCGGGCGTACCGAGACGATCGTCCTGGTGGCTGCCAGCAACGGCACGACGGGTACGCAGGTCGTCGCGGGCACGGTGTGGCACGACCGCCACGACGCCGGGCCAACGCCGGTGGCACACGCCCTCGTGCCGGGGGTCACTGGGCGCACGACCGGCGGTGCAACGTCGTGGGATGCGACGGTGGAGCTGCCGGGGACGGTGTCGCTGCCGGCGGATCTCCGGTACGTGGCGCGAGCGACCTCCGTCGGAGCCGTCGCGACCTCACCGCGGTACGCCGTGGTCGACGTGATCCGTGCCGGTCTCGGTGCCGGCGGCGACCGATGGCACCTGCGGTTGCGTCGCCTCGCATAGCGACGCCTCACCCCCCTCTCACGTGCCAGCGTCGGAGTTTTTAGCGGGGGGCGCCCGTTCGGCGTGACCGTGACGTGCGCACTCCCGCCCCGGCGGGCAGGCACACCGGCGGACCAAGGGCGCCCCAACCCCCTCGCCGATTGGAGGAAAGACATGAGCGACTTGCGCGCCGCGGAGGTTCCCGCCGCGCCGATGGGCGGCGCGACCAGTGGTGCGGGTGGGATCGGCTTCGGCACGGATGTCACGGCAGAGGTCGAGCGCCTGCGCGCGTCGATCCTCGCCCTGGCGATCGTCGTCGACGAGGTGCGGTCCCGCCTCAACGGGCACAGCCACGGCGGCGCCACTCCGGCGTTGCCGGCGGCCGAGCGTGCGAACACGCCGTTCATCCCCGGGTGAAGGCGCCCTGGGAGGAGGTGACCGATGGCGACCGATGGCCCGCCGTGGGTGGTGGGGCAGAACTGCACGCTCACGCTGGCGCACCCGATGGTGAATGCGGGGGCGCAGCGCGGGTTTTATGTCAAGTCAGACACGTGGCGCGTCTCGTTGCCCCGGGTCTGGTACCGCGGGACGAACGCCGCGCCCGCCATCCCGGGCAGCCCGATCGGGGCGGGGACGCGCATCTTGGAGGGGGTGATCCACTGTCGCGACGGCCTGCTGCACGTCGATGGCACGCCAAGCGCGCAGACGGCGGCGCAGTGGCGCACGGCACTCTGGGCCTACCTTGGGCAGGTCGGGTCGCCGATGACCCTGGTCGACCCGGGCGGCGCGACGTGGACGGCGGTGGTGGAGGAGGTGGAGGACCGTCTCTCGACCGGCGGGCGGACCTTCGGGCGCGCGTGGGAGGTGCGGGTGGCGTGGGTCGAGGTGGTCGCCTGACGGCCGGGTTGCGGAGATGCGATGGCAGATTGACCGCGCCGGTGAAGGGAGGGGACGATGGCGCAACCGGACTTCTTCGGGGTAGTCGCGGCGGTGCTGGCGGTGATCCTGCTGGTCGACATCTCCGTGCTGTGGGTCAGCGGCAAGCAGGTGCCGGAGCTGTTGGGCCAACTGGTGTTCGCCGTCTTCGGCTTCTACTTCGGGCGGGCGCCGCTGGCGTCGAAGCCGAAGGAGGGGCCAGACTCGAAGTAGCGTCTTGGCCGTATCGAATCGCGGGACTGCGCGAGCCGGCGGACGAAAGTCTGTCCGGCCCGCAGGCGTTTGAGGCCGGTTTGGAAGGGTCGCGTGGGCGCACGTGCAGTCGGGCGGCGCCGTTGCGGTCGGTCAGGCGATAGCAACCCCACGCCGCGACCGCCAGACCTGCATCGCCGCGGCGACGAGAAGAATCGTGACGGCCTTGCCGACCCATTGGACGCCCCACGTGTCCATGGTGCCGAAGGCGACGAGGAGGAAGGTGGTGGTATCGACCGCTGCCCCGACCAAGCCGGAGGCCGCGACGGCGACGACCGGGCGCTGGTTCAGAAGGGTCCAAGTCGCTTGGTCGGAGAGTTCAGAAGCGAGGAAGGCAAGCCCGGAGGCGAGGGCAACCTCTGGCGACACGACGGCGGAGATGGCGGCGCCGACGACGATGGCGCCGACGGTGAGGGCGCGCCCCCACGCCGACTGCACCCAGTCGCGCAGGCAGAGGGTGGCGCCGATGATGGGCAGGGTGGGGTCGATGCCGACGCCGGGCCAGAGCATGAGGAGGCGTTCGCCGGTGTCGTTGACCGGTTCCGCGACGTGCATGTAGACCCAGTTGATGTACACCGGCGAGGTGACGTAGCCGAGGATGAGCAGCCAGCGAAGCATGTGGTGTGGGTTCCCGTGTGGTCGCCGCGGGGATGGGTCAGTGGCGACGGCGTAGATGATGAACGATCCAGACGGTACCAGCCTCCCCTGACTTAGAATGAGCTGAGGTAGCTATCGCTACTTCATGGTTTGAAATTTCTGATGGCTAGCGATGTAAGTCTTGATCCTGCCGGAATCGTGATCGCGACAATTCTTCGCCACGACTCTAAAACTACCAGTTACAAGTTAGCGTTAATCCGATCTATTAATGCGGTTGCAATATCTTACCCAGAGATAGGCCGTACTGGAGGCCGAGTAGCGATTCCTTTACGAATTCTCGCGCAAAAGTGGCTGGCTTATTATTGGCCATTTGTCGAT
>CAILQO010000328.1 GCA_903836285.1 uncultured Chloroflexota bacterium | reverse complement strand
GTGGACTCGCGGTGGACCCTAACCGTTGGTGCGTGGCTTCTGCGAAAATCCGGCAGCGGCGCCGTCTTCCCGGTCGCTCTCGCGCAGACGACAGGTTCCGACGAGTGACGCCAGACACCACCCGCGACACCCAGGCCGCCCTCCTCCTCGGTGCCCCACTCACGACCGCCACCACGGCTCCGAGCGACGCAATCCTCAAACCTGCGGAGTTCCGCGCCGTGCGCGCCCGCATCGTGGCGACCGGTCGGCCCCTCGGCGACCTGCTTGGCCCCAACGCCGCCGCCGTCGTCACCGAGTGCGCCGACCTTGTGCCCGAGTCGCGCCTGCACGACCTGCTTGGGCGTGGCTTCCGGTTGGCGCAAGCCCTTGACCAGTGGGCGGCGCGCAGCATTTGGGTGGTGGGCACCACCGACGATGCGTACCCCACGCGCCTGCGCGACCGCTTCGGCGACGACGCCCCGCCGGTTCTCTACGGGTGCGGCGACGCCGACCTGCTTCAGGGAGGCGGCCTCGCCGTCGTTGGGTCACGCGACTGCGACGACGAAACCCTCGCGTGGACAACGGAGATTGGGCGCCGCGCCGCGCAATCACGTTGCACGATCGTCTCCGGCGCCGCGCGCGGCGTCGACCTGACCGCGATGGGCGCCTCCCTCGAAGCCGGTGGCACCGCCGTCGGCGTCATTGCCGACACCCTATTTCGAGAGGTCCTCGACGCCGGCTTCCGAGACCACCTTCAGGCCGGAACGCTTGCCCTCGTCTCGCCGAACGACCCACGCCAACGCTTCTTCGCCTCGCTCCGGATGCAGCGAAACAAGTACATCTACGGCCTCGGCGACACCGCCCTTGTTGTCGCGACCGGCTTCAAGGAAGGTGGCACGTGGGCCGGCGCCGACGAGCAACTGCGCCGTCTACGCCACGTGCCGGTCTACGTGCGCGCCGCGCCTGAGCCGTCGTCCGGCCTCGACGCCCTGCGCGCCCTCGGTGCCCGCCTCTGGCCGGACCCGACGACCCCCGCCGAGTTCGCCCGTGTCGCCGAGAATGCTATTCCGTCACGCGACTCTGCCGTCGGGTCACCCGAGTCATCCACCACGCCCGCCGCCGCGGACCCGACCACGGCGCCATCTCCGGTCGCGATCCAGCGATCCCTCTTCGACCTCTAACACCGCTCCCACGGCGACTGTGCAGAGAAGGTGTGTCCGAGCGGACCACCACAGGCGACCGCAACGCAGGCGTTTGTGCCTGCGTTATGCACACACTGGCGGTGCCGCCAACGCCGCCGACGCGAACGAAAAGGACTACTGATGCCCAAGTTCCTCGTTGCAATCCACCACCGCGACGACTTCGACGCGATGGCCGTCCACGACCCTGAGCAGGACCGTGCCATCGATGAACTCAACGACGAGATGGTCGCCGCCGGCGTGCGCATCTTTGTCGGCGGCCTGCACAAGTACACGGCGGCGAAATCCGTCACGGCCGATGCCGACGGGCATGTGACCGTCAGCGACGGGCCATACATGAAGGGCGACGAACACGTTGCCGGCTTCTGGGTCCTTGAGGCCCACTCAATGGACGAGGCCCTTGAGTGGGGGCGCAAGGCAACCATCGCCTGCCGCGCGCCCGTCGAGGTCCGCCCCTTCCACTGAACTGTCGGGAAACGGCACTCCCCGCGTGACCGGAGGGGGAGGCAGGGGGTGTAGGCGGCCGTGCCGCGATCACCGGCTGACGGGCGTGTGTCGTCGGCTTGCCATGCGGCCGGTGTGAGCCTTCCAACCCGGGTCTCGCGGCGCTAGCATGGGCGACCTGCATCGACGTTCGGTGCGCTACCGGGAGGGCTTGCTCATGGTCATCGCCGCCGCACCGCGCGTGGACGTGCAGCGCTTCCACGACGAGGGCTACCTGCTGATCGAGGATGTCTTCGACCCGGTCCACGACCTCGACCCGGTCGTCGCCGAGTACGAGGCAAAACTCGATCGCGTCGCCACCCAGTGGGCCGCCGACGGCACCATCGCCTCAACCTACGCCGACCTGCCCTTCACCCAACGCTTCGCGCGCATCCTCAATGACGCCGGCAACCCCGGCTACCGTCCGTTCGACATCTGCCTCGGCGGGCCGTTCCGCGCCGACGAACCCCTCGACGCCTCGATGCACGCCGGGCCGGCCGTCTTCGACCTGATCCG
>CAILQO010000327.1 GCA_903836285.1 uncultured Chloroflexota bacterium | reverse complement strand
TCCGGCGCCACGCTTGGCCTGCCGAACACGGCCGATCTGCTGTCTCAGGTGAACGCATCGGCGGCGATTTCGAACCTTGATTCGGCGATCAACACCGTCAGCTCGAACCGCGCGTCACTCGGCGCGATTCAGAACCGTCTGGAGAGCATCGGTCGTTCGCTGCAGATTGCGTCGGAGAACACCTCCGCCGCGAACAGCCGAATCGCGGATGCCGACATCGCGGCTAGCATGAGCGAACTTGTGCGCTCCCAGATCCTGCAGCAGGCGGGCATCTCGGTCCTCGCGCAGGCCAACCAGGCGCCGAACCTCGTCCTCCAGCTGCTCAAGTAGCATCGATCCAGCGCCTCGTTGCCCCGGGGCGCGCCGGTCAGTTCCAGAGGGCCCAAGACAGGCCCTCTCGCTGCGACGTGGGCATCCGCGCCCGGCGTGGCCTCCTCGTGGCCCGGCGCACGGGCGCGGATGCCCAGTTGGCTGCGGCACCGGAGTGCCGGGTCGGGCCAGGGAAGGCATCTACTCGCGGTCGAGTCCGTCGAGAAGCGCGAGGCTTCCGTCCGCGAGGCAGGATGTCTCGTAGCCACCTTCCAGGATGATCACCAGCGGGCGCCCAAACGACCGCAAGCGCTCCCCGATGGCGGCGTAGTCCGGGGCGTGCAACTCAAATCCTCCCCACCGGTCACCCGCGAACGTGTCGAAGCCCTGCGAGACCACAAGCCACGCGGGATCCATCACGTCGAGGGCTTCCAAGGCTCGGTCAAGGGCGTCCCGGTACGGACCCCATCCGGTGCCCTTCGGCAACGGCTGGTTGTGGTTGTGGCCCACCCCTGCGCCGATGCCTATCTCGTTTGGGTGCCCGGTGTGTGGCGGGTATGCCCACGACGGCTCACCGTGAATGCTGGCATACCCGACGCGGTCGGTCGCATAAAAGATGTCCTGCGTGCCGTTGCCGTGGTGGATGTCGAGGTCGATGATGGCGACCCGCGTAGCCGGTTCGAGCAGGAAACCGGCGACGATGGCGGCGTGGTTCAGGTAGCAGTAGCCGCCGTGGTAGCCAGCGCCTGCATGGTGTCCGGGCGGGCGTGCTACGGACATCGACCATGGCGCACCGTCGCGTACCCGCGCGGCGGCGGTAAGCGCGCACTCGGCCGCGCGCCAGGCGTTGTCGGGCGTGGTGCCGCTGATCGGCGTGCCAGTGTCCAGGGCGCGGTCGCGCGGCCACGTGTACGGGAACCATTCACCGTCGATGCCCGCGGTCGCGGAGGCTTCGGCACGGGCGCGCAGGAACTCAAGGTATGCGGGTTCGTGGACGCGCGCCGCCAACTCCATCGGGAAGCCGTTCGGTGCGACGACCTGCCGTTCCCAACGCGACGTGCGGAGGGCATCACGGATCGCCTCAACCCGAGCAGGCCGCTCCGGGTTGGGCGTCGGCCGACCGTACTGGAGGTCAAGCCGGGGCCGGTGCTCGACGTGGCGTGGATCGTAGGCGATGACCGGCGTGGCGCTCATGGTGCATCTCCTTGTCTCGGTGCCTCCGGTGGCGGCGATCCGCACACGGAGAACCCCCTCCCCCGTTGCGACGGGAGAGGGGGGACGCCGGCGACGCTGACGGTCACGGCGCGTCGGTTGGAGCAGGGAGTGGGGTGCCAACGACGTTTCGCCAGGCTCGTGCCTCGTCGAGGTCAGCGGCGATGCTTACCCAGAGGCGCAGGCATCTGGAGGCGCCCGGATCGAGGTCGAGCGGCATCGACGCGAACGGATGCACGCCATTGAGGCCCATGTCGCCACACATGAGCGTCGTGCGCGGGTCGGCGATGACTATCACCGGGACGGCGGTCCCTGTAGCGTTGGCGATGGCGACCCACCCCTCCGTGGCTGACCAGTGCGCGCCGTGCGCGCGATGCCGGCTACGAGGGCCCCGACGATCGTAGTGGACGGTCGTGCCTTCGGTGGTGCCTCCCGGGTTCCAATACGTAGGGATGGAAATCGTGCCACGCAGGCGCGACGGTGACCCGTTCCGGACGGTTGCCTCGATTACGGTCGTGGACCCACCACCGGCGGTGAGGTATGCAACCTCCACGGATACGCCGGCAAGCCGCGCGCGTTCGACGGTATCCGGTGCGCCAACCGGGCCGTCCGGGGCGTGAATCGTCGCGGTCACGGTGATCCCGTGCCAACTGACCCCGGCGCGGTTGCCTGCGGTGGTGCGCCATGACCATGTTGCCCGGTCGAGCGGCGTCTGGCCGGTGTGCCAACCGGTCTCGCGCAAGTGCGCGGAAATCCCGCCGAACCATGGGTTGAACCACACCCACGGGCGCGGTTCCGGTTCGCTGCTCAACAAGTGGTCGACCCACCTGCCATCGGTGTCCGGGGTCTCGATCGCGACGATCCGCGCACGTTGGGCCGGGAGCATCCTGATGCGCATCGCACCGGTGTCAAGGGTGACCGCCTCGATCTGGCCGGATTTACCGGTTAACGTGGAAACGACTTGACCGCGTCGGCCTACCCGCACGAGAGGCAACGCGAAGTTGGTTGTCGTTTCGGCGGTCACGAGGCGGGCGATCGCATGAACGGCGCCGGGTCGTGACGGCATCTCGACAGAGATGGGCGTGATCGCCGGTGCAAGGGCGCGCAGGTCGGCGACGACCACCGCACTGGTCGCCGCCGAGCCGGCGATGACCGTGACCGATCCCTCGTGCGGCCGGTCGTTCGCACGGGAAAGCACCAGGTCGGCCTGGTGCAGGTCGTCCACAGCGAACGAGCTCGAGATGCCGGCGATGTCGACACCACGTCGTGGACACACCAGGTCAGGAGCCTCCTCGACGCCCGCGTAGGCCCGCCATCGCGTGCGCACTGTGTGCCAGTCGCCTGCGCCGGCGTAGAGTCGAACGGCGGAGGTCACTGCCGAGTGGCCCGGTTCCACAGTGCCAAGAGGCAGGACGAGTTCGGCGAGGCGTCCATCGCCATGGACATCGACCGCATCGGTCCAGATGGCACCGACGACCATTCCGTCGCCGTACTCGGCGATCCACCCCTCGGACAGTCGCGACGCTCCGCCGCTCGGCTCCTCCCAGTCGGGGAAGGCGTCGCTCTCATCGTCCACCACCGCACCGTCCACGACGCAGGCAATCCGGGTGTGCCGACTGCCATCGAGGTCCGCCGAGGTGCCCGTTCCCACGTCAAACGTGAGCGGCGCGTCCGAGCCGTTGACGAGGCGATAGCGGACGTCGGTGACGCCGCTTCCGGCGATGCGCAGGTGACGCTCGAAGGTCACGCCTGGCAGGTCGGCCGGCATCGCGCGGAGCACGATGGAGACGGCTCCGTCGTGGTGCGTGACCTCCGGGGACCAGGTGGATGCGCTGATTGGCGATGGCGAGAACGGCGGCCCGAGCCCGCACGCATGGCGCAGGAGGGCGTTCCCTGTGTGGCGGTCCGTAACGGTAAACGTAGGCTGCCATCCGGAGTTGGCCAACGGTGCCGTCACCACAAGGTCGTCGGTGGTGACGCGGACGTGCGCATCGGTCTGGTCGACGAAGATGGCCCCCGGCTCACCCGCGTGCAGGGGTGCCCGGATGGTCACCGGGTTGTCGCCGTGCACTCCCGTGATGTGAACAGTGCCCGAACCCGACGCGGTCGCGCGCAACGTAAGTGGGAAGGATGCACGCGCGCGGGGCGCTAGGGTGGGCATGGCCGCCTGCCCCGTGTCAATCAGGAACGGCCCAGACGCCGTGACGCGGACGACCGGCACGACCTCCTTGTTCGTTTCGTTCTCGACGGTGACCCAAACTTCCCGGGACTGGCCGGGATGCATCGGTAGCACGTCATCCACCGCGAGAGCGACGGGAGGCACGACGCGAGCGGCGCACGCAAACCCAACCGGTTCATCGTCGATGACGGCGATGACGTTGACGAGGTCCGGTGACGTCATGCCTGGTCGCGGATTCGTCGGCAGGCCGGACAGGACACCCTCGACAATCCAGTCGACCGTGCCGGACGACCCGCCTGCGACGGTGCGATGCGCTTGACGCGAACTCCGGACGGCGCCGGTCCCGCTGGCGACAAGCGTCGCGGAGACCGACGGCTTACCGTCGGGGACCGCTAGGCGGAAGGTCGCAATCCGGCGCGTGCCGGTTGGGACCCGAGCGTCGTCGAGGGTGACCCCCACCGAGAAGTTTGGCGTCGCAAGGGCAACGAGGGCATTTGAATGGCGGTCAATCGTTGCTTCGAGGCAGCCATCGTCTCGTTCCCAGACGTACCGGTAGACCTCCGTGCCGGCGCGACTTTCTCGGTCCGGCGCGAGGTCGAGGGCGCGCACGGCGTCGGCGTACCAGTCGGCACCGGTCTCATCGAAGTACGCGCGCACGGCACCGATGCGCATGAGCATCGGCAGGAAGTTCGCCATGCGAACGCTGGTGTCGGGCACCCAATAGAAGCCGACCTTCTTGTACAGGGGGACGGCCTTGAGGTTGCCAGACCAGGTATGCAGGTCGACGCGATCACGCCCGACGGCGATGGTGCGGGAGATGGCGGCCATGAGCAGGTCGCGACCGACACCCTGACCGTGCCAAGCCGGGTGGGCGGTGAGGAGGCCGACATACGTCGCCGTGGCATCGTCCGGTTGCGCCAGGAGTGAGCAGTAGCCGACCGCCACGTCCTCGCCAGTCGTGGGATCAACGCGCCACGCGATAAACGTTTCGAGGGGGTGGCGGGCACGTTGCTCGTGGCGAACGCCTTCGGCGGTGGCGTGGCGTCCGCCGAAGGGACCGCCACCGGGCCACTCAATTGAGCTCGCTCGCCAGAGGGTCGCGACCGCCGAAGCGTCGGCCTCGGTGTACGGCCGGATGATGGTGCCGGTTGGGACAGCCCGAGGTCGTGTCGGCAGGGCATTGACGGGCGCCCTGCCGGCGCCGGGCGATCCCGTCTCAGTCATCGTTGCGAAGTGTAGGTGACCGGTTGTGTACGGCGCGCCCCGGTCTGCCCGTTGGTTTCGCCGGCGTCAGGGCTGTACCGCCAACACGTCGGCGCCTCACTCGCCGTCACCGGTGCGCGTGCGTGGCCTCGCGGCGCGCTTCGACGGCGTGGCACAACTCGCGCACGGCGCCCGCAGTGGCCTTGACGACGTCAGCGTTCGATGGGTCGCGGACGATGCCTGCGATGAGCTTCCCAATGGTGCGGAACTCATCGGGGCCGAAACCAAACGTCGTCGCAGCTGGGGTACCGACGCGGACACCACTCGTTTGGAAGGCACCTCGTGTCTCGCCGGGCACCGTGTTGGCATTGGCGACGAGTCCGGCGCGTTCCATCGCGCGCGCGACCTCCTTGCCGGTCGGTCCGGAATCTCCGAGGCGGATGATCATGAGGTGGTTGTCGGTTCCGCCGGTCACAAGGGTGAGGCCCTCGTCGAGGAGCGACTGTGCCAAGACCTTCGCATTGCTGACGATGGCGTGCGCGTAGTCGTGGAAGGCCGGCTGCGCGGCCTCGTGCAGCATGACGGCCTTGGCGGCGATGACGTGTTCGAGGGGCCCGCCCTGGATGCCCGGCATGATGGCCTTATCGATGCGCTCCGCCCATTCGGACTTGCACAGGATCATGCCGCCACGCGGGCCACGCAGGGCCTTGTGCGTTGAGGTGGTGCAGAAGTCGGCCACGGGGACCGGCGATGGGTGCGCCCCTCCCGCGATTAGGCCGGAGATGTGGGCGATATCTGCGAGGAGAAGCGCTCCAACCTCGTCGGCAATCTCCCTGAAGATGCCCCAATCGAAGATGCGTGGGTACGCGGTGGCGCCGACGACGATCATCTTGGGGCGCGACGCATGTGCGACCTTACGGACATTGTCGTAGTCGATGAGTTCAGTCGATGGATCGACGCCGTAGTTGACAAACCGGTAAAGCTTGGCACTGAAGTTGACCGGCGACCCGTGGGTGAGGTGCCCACCGGCGATCAGGTCCATGCCCATCACGGTGTCGCCGATGGTGAGCGAGGTGAGGTACGCGCCCATGTTGGCCGTGCTGCCGCTGTGTGGTTGGACGTTGGCGTGCTCGGCCCCGAAGACGGCGCAGGCGCGCTTGCGGGCCAACTCCTCGACGGCGTCGACCCATTGGCACCCTTGGTAATAGCGCCGCTTGGGGTATCCCTCGGCGTACTTCGTGGTGAAGACAGACCCGGTGGCCTCCATGACCGCCTGGCTTGGGTAGTTCTCGGAGGGGATGAGCTGAATCGTCTCGCGTAGGCGACGTTCCTCGCCATGAATGGTGGCGAGGACCTCTGGGTCGACCTCGGCAAGGCTGCCGGGGAGTGGGGAAGGATGGCGTGCGGGTCGGGTCATTCGCGTCTCCTGCGCGCCCGTGGCGTCGCGTTTGGGCAGGTGTGCCCCGTCAGAAGTAATTGGGACGGGCAGGCAGGTCGGTCAGGTTACTCGCCGGTCCACCGGTCGGAGAGCCACCCACCGAAGGCGGCTGACGACAGGATAAGCGCGTCCCCAAGGACGACCCCCGGAAGGTTCATGGCCGGGAGGGCGAGCGGCCCAAACTCACGCACAAGTTCGGATTCCTGGTACGCGTTTAAGGCGGCCCAGACGACGATGAAGGCGACCCCGACCGCGACGCCGTTCAGGAAGCCCGCGACGCCGGCTAGGCGGCCTGCAACGTATGCCGCGATTGTCAGGCTGGCGAACTGCAGGATCGGCAGTGCGCTGAACTCCCCTGCGAGTTCGGCCGAGGGGTCGCGGACGATCCCAACGCTTGCGGCGAGGTAGCCACCCCCGACCTGCAATCCGTAGGCGACCGCCACGCCGATCGCGATTGCGAGCCATTTCAGCGTCATCGGTCGATCGGCGGTGGGTGTCCCGCGATGTTGGGACCCTCCACCTCCAGACCGGCCTAGGCGTGCGCGCTCAGTCCCGCTCATGCTGTCACACCAAATCGTGCCACCTCGGACCGTACGCGTGCCGAGGCGCACGTGGATCACCCGGGTGCGTCCCGTCCTTGACGCGTCCGCATGTCGCCCGGCACGGTTGGTAGCGTTGGTCAGGCTGGCGGATGAGTCGCCGTCCACCAGTCCACAAAGCTTGCCAGCGCGTCCTCAAAGGTGGTCGTTGGGGCGTACCCAAGCAGGCGACGCGCCTTTGCGAGGTTCGCCCACGTCCGATACGGTTCCGAAGGTGGTACAGGCGTCTCTGCCACGATCGGGGTGCGGTCGAGGAGGCTGCCGAGCGTGTCGAGGTAGTGCACAAGCGACACTGGCCGATCGTTGCCGAGGTTCACGATCTCATACGCCTCACCTGGCTCCACCGCCCCGGTTGCCGCCAGTTCGAAGCGGTCAAGCGACGCGAGAATGCCGGTCACAATGTCGCCGACGAACGTGTAGTCGCGTGCCATGGTGCCGTCGCCGAATCTGATGAGGGGGCGACCGTCACGGATCGCAGCTGCGAAGGTTGATGGTGTCAGGTCGGGTCGCGCGCGGGGGCCGACCACCGTGAAGAACCGGAGCAACGTCGCCCGCAGGCCGGTCGTGCGGGTGTACGCGTGCGCAACCAGCTCACAGGCACGCTTCGTCGCGGCGTACACCGAGAGGGGCCGGTCGGCGGACATTGCCTCGTCGAGGGGGCCGTCCCAACCGGGCGGTCCACCTCCATACACGGAACTGCTTGAGGCGATCACAAGATGCCCCCGGGGGGCGCCGTCGTCGCCGACCTCACCGAAGTCGCGCAACCGGCACGCCTCAAGGACTGCGGTCGTCGCGACGACGTTGGTTTGGATGTAGTCCGGCGCCTGGTCGGCAGGCGACCGGACACCGGCGCGGGCGGCGAGGTGGATCACTCGAGTGGTTGGCATGCCCGCCATCGACTCGCCGACAGCGAATGCCCGAGTAAGGGTTGCCGTGTCGCCACAGTCGCCTTCGACGAACGTGAGGCGCGCGAGTGATCCGGCTTGGGTAAGGCGGTCGGCGGTTGCCTCGACCTCGGCGCGGTTTGCGCGCTTGCGCGACGGGTCGTAGTGGTTCGTAAAGGCGTCGATGGCAACGACGTGGTCGCCTCGCCCGAGCAATGCCTCGACCGTGTGACTACCGATGAACCCTGCCGCGCCGGTGACGATGACGGCCCCAGCGCCGGACCGAGCTACGGAGTGACGTGCTGCCGGATCGGTTGTCAAGGGGTCCTCCGGTCGAGTGGTCGCGCCGTCGTTCAGCGACACATGCTGCAGCTCTCATACCGAACGCGCGCCGTCGCATTCCGGTGTCCGACCCACGCGTGCCAGCTGATCCGGCGCAAACCCGCATTTCGGACGTGACGGTCGTGCCCGACTGCATTGGCCGACCCGGACCCGCTCCCGCCCGGCGGGGGCGTCTGCCTGCCGGTCACCGGGGAGTGCTCGCAGCCGTGGGGTGTCGCAGTCTGGCGCATTGGGTCGTTTCGGCGCGAGGTCCGAGGGTCGGGGCCAGGACGATTGACGGCGGGCTCAGGTGCCCGGATACTCGAGCTGCAATGCCCAATCGAGGCCCTGTTGCTGCCGTGGGGTCGGCAGGTCATCGCATATCGAGAACCTCGATCACTGGCGCGATGTGG
>CAILQO010000326.1 GCA_903836285.1 uncultured Chloroflexota bacterium | reverse complement strand
GATCGCTATCCAAACGATGCCCCGGGAACGGCGCGAAAGCGAATGCGCGCACGTAGCCATTCCGAAATCCCCGATCCCGTCGCGGCCACCGTGATGATGGCCCCGACCGCGACGACGTGCAACCCCATTCCCTCCGGTGACGTCAGCAGATGCCAGAACCCGTGATTCAGGTATGAGGGCCCGATCGCAATGCTGGCGACCACTTGGGCAACAACTGCCGCGATTAACGCAGACTTTCCCACCCATGCAAGCCCAACCGCGGCGAGCATGCACGCTGCGGGAACGAGTCCGAGGTGCCACCGCTCCCACCAAATTGGGAGGCTGTGCACTAGGGCGAAGTAGCAAACCGCAAACCACGCAGCAGCGACAGCACCGACACCGCTCAATGGATGTGCTTGACCGCGCCAACGCGACAGCGCTGCGCCGATTACGGCGGTCGCCATGCCAAGACCCACCGTTGGCGTCCCATACTGCCCTGGGGTCAAGTGGCGTTCCGTGTCGTTCAAATCTCTCTCGAGGGTCGTATCAACGATCATTGGGAAACCAATCGGCCAGATTACGCGGTCGACGATTTCCAAACCAACAAGGACTGGGGCGCTAAAAAGGGGAAACGAGGCGCGCATCGCAGCGGCTTGGTCTCGAAAGAAGCGGACGCTTCGGTTGAGACCTCCGAGCGGGTCCGCGTGCAGGGTTGGGTTCGAGCCGATCACGATCGATCCTGCGACAAGTGCAACCGTTGCTCCGCCGACGACGACCTCGATGAGTGCAGCGCGCGACCGCACCCCGCTGGCGAGCTGCAGGAGCGGCATCACCGCGCCGGTTGCACTGAGCATCCCGGTGTACTTCGTGGCTGCGGCGAGCCCGACCATCGAACCTAGCGCCATCCACCACACGGGGTGCCTCGATCGCGCCAGCTTGATGGAGGCGAGCGTGGCGCTCAATCCGAAAAGCAGTGCCATGGCGTCCATTCCCGTGCGCCGGGCGTTCGCCAGCCAGAGCGGATGGGAAGCGAGAAGCAGCGCGGAGGCCAGACCAACGTCGGACCGTCCGAGTGAGCTGCCCAGCCACCACATCATCAACGCCCCGAGCCAACCGGCAATCGCACCGGGAAGGCGCCCAGACCACAACTCAGCGTCCGACGGGACCGCTCCACGTTCACGGTTCAGCGCAGGGTCCAGAAGCCACTCATACTCGATTACGTTTCCGGACCCGCGGACGCCTGCTGCAGCGAGTGACGCCCCAATCGCCACCTTCCCAACTTGCGGTTGCGTGTAGAGGTAGAACTGCTCGCGCCACTTCGAGTTGGCAAGGTCGCCTGCGACCAACAGGTCGAAGGCGACCTGAGACGACGTCATCCAGTGTGTTTCGTCGCCATGAAATTCTTCGCGATCCAATCTGTATAGGAACGGCACAAGCATCACGATCGCCGTGACCAGCGATGCGAAACCGCGGAGCAGAGCTCGATGCCTCGCACCTACTTCCGCCGTGTCGCGCTGGAGTCCGCCGCGCTTGGCCGCAATTACCCCCACATTCGTCACGACGCTGGATCGTATCGATTGTGGTCTCGGGCGAACTGGTTGCCAGTGCGGGCATTCCTTGCGCAGTTGCGTCCGTACCCTTCCATGGTGCGGTCTCCCAGATGCCTCCACAACTCATTGCGTGCCGCTATCGTCGCTGTCGCGGTGGCAGCAGCGCTTTCCTCTGCTGGCCAACGCACAGTCGCGCTTGGTCAAGCCGCGCCCACACCAACGCTGGATGCGCCCGCCAGTGCCTGCCTGTGGGTACTAGGTGCGGAGGGGGTTACGGATGACCAAGTCGGGTTGGCACCCGATGATCGCTCGGAGTGTGGTGAGCCAAATGACCCGGGTGATCCTCGGATCGCCCTTGACGCAACGGGTCTCGAGCCCATCGATGATGCGGCTCACGACGAGACCGGGACGCACTTGTCTCTGGCGTCAGGCGCCGTGGCAATAACGACGGCGCTAACGGACGGTCCACCTGTCACGCCCACGAGAGGTGGTGTCATCACCGGATTAGTGCCGACGCCGGTTCGTCCGGCATGGCTACAACCGGCCACCGGACCGATTCCGGGGCGCCTCGTGGTGACACCGACCCCAACGCTCCGCCGTACGCCGACCGAGACGCCGACCGAAACGCCAACCGAAACGCCCTCTTCCACTCTCACTCCCACACACACGCCCTCGGCCACGCCCTCTGCCACGCCCTCTGCCACGCTCACGCCAACGACGTCGCCGACACCGATGTCCGCCACGACGAACATCGCGACGAACCCCATCGGTTCCGCTAGAGACGACGTGCTCCGGTTAACCGTCACTGCCAGTTCGACGGCTCTGCGCCCTGCCGCTTTGCCGGGTGGGGGAAGCGTGCCAGCCGCAATCCCGGTGTTTGCCCCCGGCGAGGCACTTGCCACAGCGGTGACCGACCCGGGAGTGCCTGGCTTGACGTGGGTTGGACGCGGTAACGGGCCAGCGCCAGCAATCAAGGACGCTCCCGCCCCGGCATGGTGGCTGTCACCAGATGCACCCACCGCGTGGGAAGTGCGAGAAGACCCACGCATCGGGCTGATGGCGAGGAACATGTCTTCAACTTTCGAAGCGATGCGGAAGTGCTTCACCGGACTGAGCGGCCCGGTATGCGGCTTTCGGCCGGGCAACGCATATGACGCGGTGTACGTGCGTGACAGCGCATACCTATCCGCGCTGACTAGGTATGCCTACTCGCCAATGCACCTTCGGTCCGTCGTCGAGGAAGTTCTGACGATTCAATACGACGAAGGTGACGACGACTTGCAGTTGCGGGACAGGCGCCCACGACCGCCGTGGCCGAGCCGACCTGGCGACGGTGCAGTCACCGCCGTGATTGATTACGACCAGCGACGGGAAAAGGCGTCCGTCGCCTCCGACGAGGAGCAGAGCCTGATCCGCGCTGCCTACGTGGCCTACCGGGCCGACGGAGGTCCAAGCTGGCTGCGCAAGCAGATACGAGGGCGGACCGTACTCGACAGGCTTGCTCTGGCGATGACGTGGACTCTTGAGCATCGACGCGACGAGGACACTGGCCTGATCATCCGTCCGCACACGACCGACTGGGGAGACGTCGAGGTGGTCGACGATGGCACGTGGGGAGGAGACGCGCCACCTTCGTCATGGACTGCATCGATCTACGATCAGGCAGTCACCTATCGTGCGCTCCGTGAACTCGCGATCATGTTTGACGCGACGAGTGATCCCGTACGCTCCCGGAAGTTCAACATTCTTGCGGACGACATGCGCGACCGCACCCGTCTGCATCTCTGGTCTGAGGCGCGTGGTCATTTCCGTACGCACATTCACGTGCACGGCGCCCCGCCCGGGATGCGCTCGATCCGCAACCCTTCCGGACATCCCTTTGACGAGGACGAAATCGTTAGCGTCGCGAATGCAATTGCAATGTACGCTGGCTTGGCCGATGAGGGCCAGACCGCCCGAGCAACCGAAGCGCTTGAGCGCGCGCGATTGGGCGCACGCTCGGCAGTCCCCGGCGTTGCACTCTTCCCTGCGTATCCGGAAGGCACCTTCCGTAGCCCTCAAATGGCTCCCGGCCGGTACCAGAACGGCGCAGCATGGGATTGGTGGGCTGGGACCCAGATCGTTGCTGAGTTCGCGCGAGGCTATTCAAACCAGGCATTCGTGCATTTGGCGACGATGGCGGAAGCTTGGAGCGAGCACCCGGACGACATCCCGGAGTGGCGTCCAGTCGATCCGGGGTCACCGGTCGGCATCGGTCGCCCTGCCGGCAGCGGACACTACGCAGCTGCTGCCGGGACCATCGGTGAAGCGGTGGTGTACGGGTTATTTGGCCTCGAGCTAACGCACGACTCGTGGGCTGCCACCCCGCGGCTCGGGAGCCTGTCCGGCCACGCGCGCATCCGCATACCGCGCGACAACGGGACCGCTCAGTATCTCGTCATTGGCCAGCGCGTCACTCGGGAAGGCGGCACGCTCCTGCTCGCTGTTGAATACTCCACGAATCATCCAAATCAGGGATGGTTGGCGGTTCGTATCCCTTCGGACCAACGCCCAATATCAGTACGCATCGATGGACAAGAACTTGAGTCGCGGTGGACGATCACGACCGCGGGTTCCGACGCGATGCTGACGATCGGGGCAGCCGACCCCGGACGTCACCTTCTGGAGGTCGAATGGTCGGGTCGCCCGAACCCGTAGTTGCGCAATCCGTAGCGCGAGCACCAGAACATCCGAGCGTGCGGCGCCAATAGACAGCGGTGAACTTGTCATCGGCGACACCGGCTCAACCTGCGCCGCTAGAATGTGCGTACATGTACCCCTTTGGAAGCGTGGAGGCGATTGTGGACCAGAGCAAGAAGGCATTTAGGGCGAGCGATCCGAGTGGCGCAAGGATTTTTAGGCGCGTGATTGCGGCCGGCCTCGTCACCGGCTGCTTCTCCCTTGGCTCATACG